>CAZKVD010000016.1:0-25941 GCA_964556145.1 uncultured Bifidobacterium sp.
TTTTGTCCCAGGCGAAGGCGTCCATCACCGAAATCGACACGAACGAGGCGCAGCGTCGCATCTCCGCCGGTGGAGTGGTGGTGCTCGACGTACGCGAACCCGACGAGTTCGAACAGGGAGCACTTGCAGGCGTGCTGCACATTCCGCGTGGCCACCTCGAAGCCCAGATCGAAGGTCGCATCACCGACAAGTCCGCGCCCGTCATCGTCTATTGCGCCGGCGGCGTGCGCAGTGCGTTTGCCGCAAAGACGCTTGCTGAACTCGGCTACACCGACGTTGTGTCGATGGACGGTGGCTTTGGTCGCTGGAAGGACGAAGGCAAGCCGTGGAAGACGCCGGTCTCGCTGACCGCCGACCAGAAGAACCGCTACCAGCGCCACTTGTTGCTTCCCGAGGTCGGTGTCGAGGGTCAGGCGAAGTTGCTCGGGTCGAAGGTGTTGATGCTCGGCGCCGGCGGCCTGGGTTCGCCCGCGGCTCTCTACTTGGCCGCGGCCGGTGTCGGCACCATCGGTGTCGTCGACATGGACGTGGTCGATGCGTCGAACCTCCAGCGCCAGATTCTTCACAACCTCGACCGCGTTGGTGACCGCAAGGTTGACTCCGCAAAAAAGACCCTGACTTTGATCAACCCCGACGTCAACGTCGTCACGTACGACACACGGCTCGATGCCAGCAACATCATGGACATCATCGCGGGCTACGACGTCATCGTCGACGGCGCCGACAACTTCCCCAGCCGTTACCTGTTGAACGATGCCAGCGTGAAGCTGGGTATTCCCGTTGTGCACGGTTCGATCTTCCGCTTCGAGGGGATGGTCAGTGTGTTCCATCCGCTGCGTGGGCCGACGTACCGCGACATGGTGCCCGAGCCGCCGCCTGCCGAACTTGCGCCGTCGTGTGCCGAGGCCGGCGTCTTGGGTGTGTTGCCCGGCATCATCGGTTCAATCCAGGCACTCGAGACGATCAAGTTGCTGCTCGACCTCGGTGATTCACTGGTTGGTCGCGTGCTTGCCGTCGACACCACCGACATGGTGTTCCGTACGTTCAAGTTGCGCACCGATCCCACCAACCCGGTGACCTACGACAACCGCGATCGCATCCAGGTGAAGGATCTCGAGGGCCTTTGTGGCCCGCAGATGTCGCATTAGTCGGGTCCCTTCGGGCCCGCTCATTTAGGCTGACGGGGTGCCCCATGCCCCCCGACATGTCGCCGTGGTTGGTGCCGGTTTTTCCGGTGCCGTGATGGCCCGCGAGCTCGCCGAAGCCGGACACCGGGTCGACGTCTTCGATTCGCGCCCGCACGTCGCGGGTAACTGCCACACCGAGCGCCAAGAGGGCGACGTGATGGTTCACGTCTACGGACCGCACATCTTCCACACCGCACACGAGCACGTGTGGCAGTACATCAACCGTTTCGGCGTGATGATGCCCTACAACCACCGGGTCAAGGCAACGACGCAGGGCCGCGTGTTTTCCCTTCCCGTCAATCTGTTGACGATCAACCAGTTCTTCGGTACCACGCTGGCGCCGAACGAGGCCGAAGAGTTCATTTCCTCGAAGGCCGACACTTCGATCGCCGATCCCCAAACGTTCCGCGAACAGGGGCTGCGGTTCGTTGGCCCCGACCTGTACGCCGCATTTTTCGATGGCTACACGCGCAAGCAGTGGGGTGTCGACCCCGACGAATTGCCGGCTTCGATCCTGGCCCGCTTGCCCGTGCGCTTCAACTACGAAGACTCGTACTTCAACCATCCGTACCAGGCGATTCCGCGCGACGGATACACGCCGATCGTTGCGAACATCCTCGATCATCCGGCGATCTCGGTGTCGCTCGGAGTGTCGAAGTCGCGTGCCGATCTCGCGGGCTTCGATCACGTTGTTTGGAGCGGCCCGATCGACGCGTATTTCGATTTCGAACACGGTCGCCTGGGTTACCGCACGTTGGATTTCGACAAGTCGGTGCACGAAGGCGACTTCCAGGGTTGTCCGGTCATGAACTACTGCGACCCCGACGTTCCGTACACGCGCATCACCGAACACAAGTACTTTGCGCCGTGGGAAACGCATGAGCGCACGGTGACGTATCACGAGTACAGCCGGTTGTGTGGCCCGGATGACGTGCCCTATTACCCGATTCGTTTGGTGAAGGAAAAGGATCAACTCCGCAGGTACGTCGACATGGTGTCGGCGCTGCGAAACGTCACGTTCCTCGGCCGTTTGGGCACGTATCGTTACCTCGACATGGACGTCACGATTCACGAAGCACTCGGCGCCTCGCGCGCACTTCTCGAAGCATGGGACGCAGGTCGCGAAGCGTCGTCGTTCTCGGTGGATCCGCTGTGAGCTGGACGCCGCCGTACTCCGAGTCGCACCTGTTGCAGCGCATCCTGCCCGCGGGTCCCGACGTTCTCGAGCCGCCGCTCTACGTGCGGCCGGGCGAGGGGAGCGAGTCCTACGACACGTACTTCGGCGTGTTCCATGCGGCCCGCTGGCGCCGCAAGACATCGGTCGGTGAACTGCACGTGGCGGTCGAGGTTGATGGGCCGGGCCAGGTCGAAGTCGTCGCGGTCAAGCGCATGGGCGAAAAAGTCGTCGAGTCTGCTCGCGCATCGGCTGCCGGAACCGTATCGATTCGTCTGGTCGATTTGGCCGACACCAACGTCGACTCGTACTTCGTCAGGGTGCGTGGCGCACGCCTCGTGCGCGGTGGTTGGTATGCGGCCAACGCGCCGCTGCGCGACGTGCATCTGAACGCGTGCATCACGACTTTCAACCGTCAGCCCTACGTGCTTGCAAACGTCGAGCGTCTGCGCAGGCTCGCCCGCGAGGTGCCCTCGATTGCCGAGGCTTTCCGGGTGACCATCGTCGACAACGGTCGCAACCTCGAGGTGCCGCCGGCCGAAAGTTTGTCGGTGTGTCTGATTCCGAACCCGAACCTCGGTGGCGCAGGTGGCTTTGCTCGCGGACTCATGAATGCGCGTCACGACGGCTGGACCACGCACGTGTTGTTCATGGACGACGACATCACGATGGAGGTCGAATCCGTCGTGCGTGCCGTTGCGCTGTTCCGCTACGCCACCGACCCCAGGCTGTGTGTCCACGGAGCGATGATTTCGGAAGAAATTCCGTGGATGCAGTTCGAGGCCGGCTCGCACTACGCGTGGCGTTACACGTATCCGTTGCGTGCGGTCGGTCGTGAAGACGACCTGCGTGATCGCATCACGGTTCTCGCCGACGAGCCCGAATCCGATTTCGAGTACACCGCATGGTGGTTCACTGCGTTTCCGATCCAGGTCGGAAAGGACAACCCGTTGCCCGTCTTCGTGCGTGGCGACGACGTTGCATTCGGCCTGATGCACACGGGCGAACACACCATCACGATGAAGGGCGTCGCCGTTTGGCACGCCGACTTCGCGCTGAAGAACGGTCCGATGACGCTTTACTACGAGACGCGCAACATGCTGCTCGTCGAAACGTTGGTGTACGACAAGCACCGCTGGTACCACACTGCCTACCGCACGCTGTCGTTCGGTTTCCGCAACCTCTTCTCGCTGCGGTACGCAAGCCTCGAGTACATGCTGAAGGGTCTCGATCATTATCTCGAGGGCCCGGATTTCTGGCGCAATGTTGACCATTCGGCGATGCACGACGAGGTTCGTACCTGTCCCGAGGAAAAGGCTGCAACGCTGTCACCCGAACTTGCCGCGTTGCAGGTTCCCGGTGGCATTCCCAAGCCGATTCGGTTGTTGGGATTCATCGCGGCCGTTCCGTTGCTCGGTGGTTACATCCTGCCCAAGTGGATGCTGCGCAAGCGCACCACGGTTGCGCCCATCAACTCACGCGCGGTCGGTTTGGCGACGCGCAGCACCAAACTGCTCCACCGTCACCCGCGTCTCGACGAGGGATACGTGCTCGAGCGTGATGCCGCTCGCTTCTGGGCCGACATGCGCGCGTTGCGTTCGAGTCTCATGCGACTCCGCCGCGAGTATCCGCGCCTGAAGCGCGAGTATCGCGAGTATTACCCCGAGATGGTCAGCGATGAATCGTGGTGCCGACTGTTCGGGATCACCGAGTCTGAGCTGAAGTCGTCATCAACGCCAGCCAAGTAGGCCGGTTCACGACGCCACTCGGCCGCAGGTTCATGCGCCGTTGGAATTCACGCAGGTAACCCTGCGTCGTCTTGTCGAGCAAGCCAGTGGCGGGCAGGCTGACCTTCATCACGCGGGCCAGCGATGCCTGCACGGTTTTCACCGAGGCGTGTTGCGTTCCGGTCTTCAGGACCGACAGGACCGGTCGCGCATCGAGCCCCAGTCGTTTCCACACGGCTTCATCGGCAATGCCGTCGACGGGGAGACCCATGAGTGTTTCGTATTTCGTGACGCGCGCCTTCGTCGTGTCACCGAAGATGCCGTCGAGCTTGATCGCCCGCTTGCGCAGGTTCAACGCCTTGTTCAATGCGACCTGCAGCGTTCGGACCATGTTGCCGCGGTCGTTCTGCTTCAACGGCAGCCCGATGACGAAGCTCAATGGCGACGGTGTGAGCGGCAGCAGGCCTTGTCCTCGCATGGTGTCGAGCTGCATGCGCAGGAAGATTGCAAACTCGGTCTGGCCGGTGGCGGTGAGGTGCACGTTGTCGTCCTTCACGAACCAGCGTGATTCCGCCGGGTCGGCCGAGTAGCCGTTCCAGTCGAGGACCGTCACGTTGGGATAGGCAACCGCTGCGTTTGCCAACATCGCATTCATGGTTCCGTAGTCGGCCGTCTGACGACGCGTCGACATGTTCACGAACACGATGCGCTGCACACCCCGTGCCGTGAGGGCAGCCACCACCTGGTCGATTTCGGTGGCATACGACATCGACATGTCGTTGTATCCCAGTTCAATCAGTGCGATTGCGGGTGTTTGCTCGGGGGTCAGTGCATTGATGATCGACAGGCCGTCGGGCTGGCCGAGGCAGGTCGGTCCGACCATGCAGCGTCCCGACGCAACCTGGATGTTCGTGGTGGGGTAGGCCGGCAGGACGATGCTCTCGAATTCGGTGCGAATACTCTCGCCGACGCTGTCGCCGATGAAGAGCATCGATCCCACCACCGCGGCATCGGCCGCAGCCCCATAGATCGGGGTGGTTTCGTACCAGGGTGAGCGAAGGCTGAATGCCGACCGGAACTCCCATCCGGTCAGAGTCTTCGTCCTGGCCGTTCCGTTGATGGCCACGCTTGTCGCATAACCGTTCCATTCGCCACCCAGACCGTCGTGCGTGGTGACCACCGAGACGAGCACGCCGATCTCGGGGTACTTCTTTTCGATCGTTGCCTTCGAGATCACGTTCGACCAGCGGAGTTCGGCCGGGTCGGCGGCGATGTCGCCATCGTCGACGCGCATTGGGAACGTGGTTCCGGCGGTGCGGCCACCGTTCGACGACGTGAACTCGGTGCGAACGACCTTGCCGGCGGCATCGCGCATCACAAAGCCCGACGTGTCGGTGATTGCCGCATTCGTGCGCAGGTCTTCGAGAACCGTCAACTTTCCGCCGACTTTTTCGCGAAGTGCCGCTCCGCCGTACACCTGGCAGTCCTGGGTATCGCACAGCTTGGCGTACGAGTAGCCCCTCGAGGACAGCGCGTACGAGCGCGCCGCAACGGCCTGTGCGCGCAGGGCGTTCATGCCGGCACCGTTGGCTGCGTCACCCCATGATGCGGGTGACTCGCGTGGAACGACTCCGCGTAGGTATTCATCAACGCGCAGGGTGTTGACGGTTCTGTTCTCGCCGTCGGTGCCGTTCACCGCGGCGATCGTGCCTCGGTAGTACCGCACCGATCCGCTGGGTTCGCACAGGCCGACCGTGTCATTCGGTACGACTGCGGTGGTGGCGTCGTCGCTCAGCGTCGTTGCGAAGGTGGCGGAGGTGGCGATGTCGGCCACGACAACGAATCCGCTCTCCTCGGGGGTCTTGGCTGCGACCGGACACTTGGCCACGGTGCTGCCCCACACGCGGTACTGCGCGGTGGTGCCGGCGATCTCGCGCGCAACAAGGGCGGCCCACTTGCGGCCCGGCACCGGATCGTTGGCCAGGACGAGGGTCGAGTTGTCCGACAACACCGCGGTTTGTCGGCCGTCAAGGGCCGACAAGCGCACCGTGATCTTGCCGCCCGGCGACAGGCCCGCATCGGTTTCCGTCAGCTGAGACAAGGTGGTGCCGCCGTAATAGAAGTCGAGGATTTCTTGCCAGGTCTTGCCGAGTTGTGTCGCCCATCCATAGGCGCCGTACTGGCTGAGGCCACGTCCGTGTCCAAAGCCCCGGCCGTTCACAAGAATTGAAACAGGGGTCTGTCCGGCAATCGCGTCTGCCCCCATCGCGGGCGTGGATGGAATCACGCCGACAACAACCGCGAGGGTCAAGAGAAGTGGGGTGAACCGTTTCATGACCTGGTAGAGAACTCTAGGGATTTCGGTGCGTAATTACCCGCTTTTTGCTACACGTTGCGCCTGAAAACGCTACGAAGGCGCTCGCGAACTTCACTTTGTTGCGATGTGATCTGCCTGTAAGAAAAACGCCAGACAGTGAATCCGAGCGACTGCAGGTACGCATCCCGTAAACGGTCGTTTTCGAATGCATCGCGTGTTGAGCCGTGGAACGCAAAACCGTCGCATTCGACGATCACCATTTGCTCTTGCCAAAGAAAGTCGACACGGTACGGGCCGATTTTCGCCTGAAACTCGAAAGGTGGGAATCCGGCGACGAAACAGAGGCTCAGCATCTTGGCTTCCAAGACGCTTTCGGGCTGTTCAGTGTCGAGACTCCATTGATTCAGCATGTTTCTGACGCGGGTGATTCCGGGTCGTCCTTGGCGGCTGATTTCAAACAACGAACGCCAAGTTGAGCGAACGGTCAAATCTCCCGTGACCAAGTAGTGCTCGAACGTGCGATGCAGAAACCGTGGCGTCCAGGCAGCAACGTCGAAGAGTGTGCGCGCAGGAGTAGTGGCGGGGACGTCATCATGAAGTTCATGATCGAGTAGAGCGAGTTGAACGGGCCTATGCAGAACGAGGTTGTGCCGATGAGCGTTCTTCATCCGGTTCTTTGTCAGTACGTGAATCTCGTCGGGCTCGGGTAGCGCTGCACCGTGAAGCCAGGCTGCGGTCGGGCCGGCAATAAGTGACTCACGTCCACACGCCAGATGTGCAGCTTTGATGCGTTGATGGTTGGTGCACGTCGATGATGCGAGGCGGGCCACATTGGGGTATTCGAGGGAAATTGCGCCTGATCGGATTGCGCGTGCCCACGATGATCGAGACGAGAGCGTCGGGACGATGTCAGGGCGGTAGAGAAGGCCGTGTTTGTCGGCGTTGTCGATGAGGTGCTGGTAGATCACAGTGAGATGTGTGCGAAGCGGTCGCTTTTCGGTTCACCGTGTATCAAAAAGCGGGTATTTACACACCGAGAACGCTTGTAGCGTTGGGGGGGTGAGTGAAAGCGTTCGGATTGGTCTCCTTGGGTGCGGCAACGTTGGTGCGGCCTTCGTCAAACTCGTCAACGAACGAGCCTCCGCCATCGCCCAGCGCACGGGTATCAATCTCTCGATCACAAGAATCGCCGTCCGCGATGTCTCGGCCCAGCGTGGCCTGAACCTTCCTGCTTCGACCTTCGTGACCGATGTGAGCGCAGTCGTCGAAGACCCGAACGTCGACCTCGTGGTCGAAGTGATGGGCGGCATCACCCCCGCCCGCGAAGCCATCACCGCAGCATTGGGAAAGGGCAAGCCCGTCGTCACGGCCAACAAGGCACTGCTTGCCGAAACGGGTGCCGAAATGTTCGCCGTTGCCGATGCGACCGGTGTCGACTTGCTGTTCGAGGCGGCGGTTGCGGGTGGAATCCCGTTCATCCGTCCGCTGCGCGAGAGCCTTCGCGGCGAACCGATCGGCCGCGTCATGGGCATCGTCAACGGCACCACAAACTTCATTCTCACGAAGATGACCGAAGAGGGTGCCGACTACGGCGATGTTCTGCGTGAAGCGCAGCGCCTCGGTTTCGCCGAGGCCGATCCCACGGCCGACGTCGAGGCCTTCGATGCCGCGTCGAAGTGCGCGATCATTGCGGGCATCGCATTCGCCGCCGACGTGCGTGCGGCCGACGTGCACCGCGAGGGAATCACCACCGTCAGCGCGGCCGACATCGCCGTCGCCCGTCGTCTGGGTTACGTCATCAAGCTGCTCGCCATCGCCGAGCGCAACAAGGAAAACAACCGCCTGTCGGTGCGGGTTCATCCTGCGATGGTGCCCACGACGCATCCGCTTGCCAGCGTGCGCGAGGCCTACAACGCGGTGTTCGTCGAGGGCGAAGCAGTCGGATCGCTGATGTTCTACGGGCGCGGCGCGGGCGGCGACCCCACGGCAAGTGCGGTGCTGGGCGATGTCATCGACGCGGCGATCAACCTGAAAAAGGGCACGCATGCAACGCTGGGCACCTTTGCCCGACCCGAGTTCACTTCTATCGACGACACGACCAGTGAGTACCTGCTGTCGCTCGAAGTCCTCGACCAACCGGGTGTCCTGCACGCAATCACCGGGGTCTTTGCAAAGAACGGTGTCAGCATCCGCGCCGCGGAACAGGTCGGCATCGACGAAAACGCACGTCTCGTTTTCATCACCCATTCCGCGCGCGAAGCATCGGTGCAGCAGTGTCTGCGCGAGTTCGCCGGCCTCGGCGTGGTGAAGAATTCCGACGGCTTCATCCGCGTCGTCGGTCAGTAGGTACGTCGCGATGCGGTACGTCTCGACCCGTGGCTCGGCGCCCGTTCTCGGCTTTGCCGACACGGTGCTTGCCGGCCTGGCAACCGATGGCGGTCTGTACATCCCCGAAACTTGGCCCGCGGGCCCCGAACACATCAGCGCCGACTACGCCAAGCTTGCCGCCGACGTGATGTCTCCGTACATCGGCAATGAAATCTCGTCGTCCGATCTCGCCGCACTCTGCACCTCGGCGTACTCGACCTTCCGCGACCCTCGCGTGACGCCATTGGTGCCCCTCGAGCAGGGTCACTGGATGCTCGAACTGTTCCACGGCCCGACTCTTGCGTTCAAGGACGTCGCACTGCAGTTCCTCGGAAAGTTGTTCGACCATCTGCTCCAAGAGCGCGACGAGCGAATCACCATCGTCGGCGCAACAAGCGGCGACACGGGAAGCGCCGCAATCGACGGCGTGAAGAACTGTTCGCGGGTCAAGATCGTGATTCTGTATCCGCACGGTCGTGTCAGCGATGTGCAGCGCCGGCAGATGACGACGGTGAATTCGCCGAACGTCAAGACCCTGGCCGTCGATGGCACGTTCGACGACTGTCAGGATCTCGTGAAGGCGATGTTCAACCACGCCGAGTTCCGCGATCGTCATCGCCTGTCGGCGGTCAACTCGATCAACTGGGCGCGCATCATGGCCCAGGTCGTCTATTACTTCTCGGCTATCCAGCAGGTGGCGGCAAACGGTGAGTCGATCAGCAACGGCGTTTCGTTCAGCGTGCCGACGGGCAACTTCGGAAACGTGTTGTCCGGCTGGATTGCGCGTCAGATGGGTGCGCCGATTCGCAATCTTGTCGTCGGGTCGAACGCGAACGACATCCTCACGAGGTTCTTCGAGACCCAGCAAATGCGTGCCCGCGATGTCGTGCCGACGCTGAGTCCCAGCATGGACATCCAGGTGTCGTCGAACTTCGAACGTCTGCTGTTCGAAATGAACGGCCGCGACGGGGGATTGACCACCGAACAACTGCAACGCTTCCGCACCGCGGGAGCCTTTGCGGTTGAATCCGATCAGTACGACAAATGGCTGGCACCGGTTTTCCGGGCGGCCCGCTGCGACGACGCGCAGACGACGGCGATGATCAAGGACGTCTTCGAGTCGACCGGTCAGTTGATCGACCCGCACACTGCGGTTGGTGTGCTCGGCGGGCGCACCTTCCAGGAGGACGGCGTTCCGATGGTCACCCTGGCGACCGCTCACGCGGCCAAGTTCCCCGATGCCGTGGAGCGCGCAACCGGCAAGCGCCCCGAACTCCCGCCGCACATGGCCGACCTCTTCGACCGCGACGAACGGGTGACGCGGGTCGGCAACGACCTGGCGGCCATCGAAGCCGAAGTCGCGGCCCTCTCGGGTCTCTGACCACAAGGCTCGGCAAGCCCCGAATCCCTTGGCGGGCGACGATTCCGCCGGAATGCGTTGCAATCCGGTGCGCCCGAAAGTTATGGTTGGACCACTGACTCGGCGACACCCCGCAGAGTTCCTCGCCGCGGAGATGCAATCCCGCGATCGCGAACCCCAGTGAATCCCCGCCCGCCTCATGCGTGCATGCGGGACTGAAAGGTAGGCAGCGGTGGCTGCAGAAGCACTAGAAAAGTCGGTACTCGAGGGCAAGGACCGCGAGCAACTGATGGCAATCGCCCAGGCACTCGGCGTGAAGTCCGTGTCGCGAGCGAAGAAGGCCGAGTTGATCGACAAGATCCTCGAACAAACCACAACGCCCGAGCCCGTGGCCAAGCCCGCCCGCCGCGACGACGCCCCGGCCAAGGCCGCATCGAAGCCCGCTGAAAAGTCCGCATCTGCCGAGCCGCGTGTGGTCATCGGCCCCGATGGCGAACCGCTGTCCGAGTGGGAACTCGAACTGGCCGAACACGAGGGCACCCTCGACGACACCGCTGCAGCTGGTCACCGGCGCAACCAGGGCCGCAACGATCGCGGTCCGCGCGAGGGTCAGCGCGATGGTCAGCAACGAGACGGTCAGCAGCGCCGCGAGTTCGGTCAGCGCGACGGCCAGCAGCGCCGCGACTTCGACGGTGAGGGTGGCGGACGCAATCGTCGCCGTCGTCGTCGCAACAAGGGTCGCCGCGATGAGATGGGCCCCCAAGGTGATGACCGGTACGAGATCGACAACGTTCCCAGTGCAGGCGACGGCGAACCGATCAGCAACGAACCGGTCGCCGTCAATGGCTATCTCGACCTGCGCGACGAGGGATACGGCTTCCTTCGTGTGCGTGGCTACCTGCCGTTCCGCGACGATGCCTACATTTCGGTCAAGCAAACGCGTCAGTACGGACTGCGCAAGGGCGACCACGTCACCGGCATGGCGCGTCCGGCCGGCCGTGGCGAGAAAAACCCTGCATTGCTCGAAATCCACTCGATCAACGGCAAGCCTGCCGAGTCGGTGAAGGGTCGTCCACGTTTCGAAGACCTGACGCCGCTATTCCCCGACGAGAAGTTGCGCCTCGAAGACCCACAGGATCCGGCCAACATGACGTCGCGCATCATCGACCTCATCTCGCCGATCGGAAAGGGCCAGCGCGGCCTCATCGTGTCGCCGCCGAAGGCCGGCAAGACCACGATCATGAAAACGATCGTCACATCGATCGAAAAGAACAACCCCGAAGTCGACCTCATCGTTCTTCTCATCGACGAACGTCCCGAGGAAGTCACCGACATGAAGCGCACGGTCCGTGGCGAAGTCATCTCGTCGACCTTCGACCGTCCGTCCGAAGAGCACACGATCGTCGCCGAAATGGCAATCGAAAAGGCCAAGCGCATGGTCGAGGCCGGCCGTGACGTGGTCGTGGTCCTCGACGGCATCACACGCTTGTCGCGTGCGTACAACCTTGCTGCGCCGGCAACGGGCCGCATCATGTCGGGTGGTATCGACGCCGGTGCGTTGTACCCGCCGAAGAAATTCTTCGGCGCGGCGCGAAACGTCGAAGAAGGCGGAAGCCTCACGATCCTCGCAACGTGCCTCGTCGAGACGAACAGCCGCATGGACGACGCGATCTTCGAAGAGTTCAAGGGAACGGGCAACATGGAACTGCGCCTCGACCGCAAGCTCGCCGAGCGCCGCATCTATCCGGCCATCGACGTCGATGCGTCGAGCACCCGTCACGAAGAACTGCTCTTCGACCGCAAACAGCTGCAGCTGGTGTGGAAGTTGCGCCGTGTGCTTTCGGGCCTGGCGGCCGACGGAAATGCCGGTCCCGGCCTTGAACTGCTGATCGACCGACTGAAGTCCTTCCGCAACAACGACGAATTCCTCGCGGAAATCGCCAAGCAGCCCTCGATGTGACCCCTCCCGTGGGTTTCCCACGGGCCGACCTATAGGATTTTCTGCCATGAAGACCGAGATCCACCCCAGCTACACCGAGACCAACGTCAAGTGCTCGTGCGGCAATACCTTCACCACGCGCAGCACCAAGGGTGGCGATCTCTCTCTCGAACTCTGCAACGAGTGCCACCCCTACTTCACCGGCAAGCAGAAGCTCGTCGACACCGGTGGCCGCGTCGAGCGCTTCAACAAGCGCTACGGATCGCGCAAGACCAAGAAGTAGTCGAACCGGTTTTGTCGTGTCGATGAACGACACGCGCAAGAGCCAGCTTCTCTCGTTGAAACTCCGCGCCCTCGTGCGCGAACATCTCGGACGCTCCTCCGACGACGGACTCAGTCCGGCCGTCTTTGCCCGTGGAGCCGCGGTCATTGATGGCGATTCCTGTTGGGTGCTCGTCGAGGATCAAGCCGCACGTGGGCTCGGGCCCGCATTGTTGTGGGTATTGAAAGAAGGCAAGCGTGAACTGCACGTGCTTGCCGAGTCATCGACCGGTGTCCTTGCTCGACAGGCTGCGTATTTCGACTTTCCCATTTCGGTTTGGCACGTCGACGAGCGCACGCTCATTCCCGCTGTCGCCGAGCCGTTCGTCGAACTCCGTGAGCCGAGCCCCGAGCATCTCGACTTCATCGAGCTGATCGAACGCGGTGGTGCGACACCGGTTGTCGAACACGGAATCGTGTCGGGTGAGGTGCTGGGCCTCGAAGTGTGCCGCGCGGTGAACGACCCGGTTTCGGGGGCCGCGCGTCTCGAAGTGGGCATGGGCGCCCACGACCGCGAGGCGTTCGCATTGCTCCACGGCGACAAGCCAACCGTCGATGCGTTGGCCGATGTCGTGTCGAACGTGAAACTGCACCGCCGTCCGGGCGCCCTTGCGCATCCGTTCAATCGCATCGCCCCCGAGCGGCTGCTGCGCTCGGCCATCCTCGACGATCCGCGGCTTGTGGGGGCAACGCATCTCGAAGCCTGCGACCCACCCTTTGCGCGGTCGAACGTTCTCGACACCGTGCCGTGCGTGGCGCGCGGTACGACCGCGTCGGGCGTCGGCCTGGTTGTCGTCGTCACGTCGGGCGCCGATCCCGATGTGGTGCCGTTTGCGCTCGATGCGCGCGCGCACGCCGACCTGCGTTTCGGCACCAACTCACAACTTCTCGTTGCGATGCCGCGGTCACACGTGACACCCACGAACCGTCGCGCATTGTCGTTGGCGCGGTGCGAGGCAACGTTCGTTGAACTCGACACCAGCGCAGCGCCACCCAGTTAGCCTGCACAATCATGATGGACCGCCTCGAGAGCATCGAACGTGACTTCGAGGACCTCGAGGCAAGCCTCGGTGACCCTGCCGTTCTGGGCGACCAAGCCAAGCTTCGCGAAGCCACGCGCAGATACAAGCAACTGACACCGATCGTCACATGCATCCGCACGATGACGGCAACACGGGGCAACGCAGATGCCGCGCGCGAACTGATGGAGATGGCAACGGGCGAGGAAAAGGAGCTCCTGCGCGAGGAAATCTCCAGTGCCGAGGCCGAGCTCGAGTCGCTCGAGGCGCAGTTGAAAATGTTGTTGCTGCCGCGCGACCCGAACGAAGGCAAGTCGGTCATCATGGAAATTCGCGGAGCCGAAGGCGGGGAAGAGGCCAACCTGTTTGCCGGCGACTTGATGGAGATGTACCAGGGCTACGCCGCCAACATGGGCTGGAAGTGCGAGGTGATGTCGCTCGACGAGTCACCGCTGGGCGGAATCAACCAGGTGACGCTGATGGTCACGGGTGACTCGGCGTGGAGCCATCTCAAATTCGAGGGTGGCCCGCACCGCGTGCAGCGTGTTCCCGTGACTGAAAGCCAAGGGCGAATTCATACGTCGTCGGCCACGGTCACCGTGATGCCTGAAGCCGAGGAAGTCGATGTCGACATCGACGAAAAAGATCTCGAGATCGACGTCTACCGGTCGTCGGGCGCAGGCGGCCAGCACGTGAACACCACCGACTCGGCCGTGCGCATCACGCACAAGCCAACCGGAATCGTCGTTGCCATGCAGGACGAGCGCAGCCAGTTGCAGAACCGCGCTCGCGCGATGCAGGTGTTGCGTGCCCGCATTCTGAAGGCGCGTCAGGAAGAACACGAGGCCGCCGCTTCAGCACAGCGTCGTGCGCAGGTGGGAGGAGGCGGTCGAAGTGAAAAGATCCGCACCTACAACTTCAAGGAAAACCGCGTCACCGACCATCGAATCGGCCTGACGCTGTACCGGCTTCAGGACATTCTGCGCGGCGACCTTGCCGAGGTGTCCGACTCCCTCATCCAGGAAGAGCGGACGCGCCAACTGGCCGACGGAGAAGAGTGAACCCGCGCCGTGGACCGGGACCAAGCCTCGACCTGGCGTGAACTACTCGCCGAGACAACCGAGCTCGTCGGCGACCGCCGCGAGGCGCGCTGGTTGTGCGAGGAAGCGTCGGGGTTGTCGGCCGACGAGTTCTTGCGCGAAATCGACCAACCCGCGACGCAACGCATGGGGCTCGCGCTCCAGGCGATGGTCGGGCGTCGACTCGCCGGCGAGCCGTTGCAGTACGTCGTTGGCCACTGGCCGTTCCGACACATCGATCTGCTCGTCGACAAGAGGGTGCTCATTCCGCGTCCCGAAACCGAGATCGTTGCCGAAGTTGCCCTTGGGTTCGCACGCAGTGCGCACACCATTCGCGGCAGCCGCACGGTACGCATCGCCGACCTCGGCACCGGAAGCGGCGCAATCGGGTTGGCGTTGGCCAACGAGCTGCCCAACACGGGTGTCGAGGTGTGGCTCACTGATGCGTCGAACGATGCGCTCGATGTTGCACGGGCGAACATTGCCGGAATCGGCCGCAATGCGGCCAACGTCCGTGTCGCCGGTGGAAACTGGTGCGACGCATTGCCCGTTGAACTGCGTGGCAATTTCGACGTCATCGTGGCGAACCCGCCGTACATCGCCCATGGAGACCCCGAGGTTGACGCCTCGGTGCTCGCGCACGAACCGCATGCGGCGCTGTTCGCAGACAACGACGGTTTGGCCGACGTGATCGTCATCGCCACGCAGGCCCGCCAGTGGCTTGCCCCGTTGGGGATGCTGGTCCTCGAAATCGGCCACGCACAGGGCGCGGCCGTTCGCGGCGAACTCGAGCAGCTCGGATACGGCGATGTCGACATTCGCCGCGACCTTGCCGGGCGCGACCGCATCGCGGTTGGGCAGTTGCGCTGATCAGCGCAACGAGCGACGAATGAATGCAAGTTGGTGAAGCAGCAGGTTCTCGGCAACAACTTCCTGCGGAGTCATGTGGGTGACACCCGAGAGCGGAAGTACTTCGTGGTCGCAGCCCGCAGCCAACAGTGCCGATGAAAGTTGAAGCGTGTGGGCGGCGACGACGTTGTCGTCGGCGAGGCCGTGGATCAACAGCAGGGGTCGTGTCAGCAACCCCGCTTCTGCCACAAGGTTGGTGCTTGCGTAGTTCGCTGCGTCGGTGTCGGGGTGTCCGAGGTACCGCTCGGTGTAGTGCGTGTCGTACAACGACCAGTCGGTGACGGGTGCCCCGGCCACGGCGCAGTGGAACCTGTCAGGACGGCGAAGCACCGCAAGTGCAGCCAGATAGCCCCCGAAGCTCCAGCCACGAATCGCGACGCGCGACAGGTCGGCGCGCGGTTCGATCGAGGCGAGCGCATCGAGCACTGCAACCTGGTCGTCGAGCACCGGTTGAGCAAGGTCACCGAACACGGCGCGTTCGTAGGCCGAACCACGTCCTGGCGTGCCACGTCCGTCGGCAACGATGACGACGAATCCCTGGTCGGCAAACCATTGCGACGTGGCGAACGCCATCTGTGTGGCAACGACCCGCTGTGCATGCGGGCCGCCGTACGGATCGAAGAGCACCGGCAACTTCTCGCTGCCGGCGTCGTTGGGCATCACGATTGCGACCGCACATCCATTGACTTCGGTCAGGCGAACATTGGGCGACACCAGCATCGTCTCGGCGTGGTTGGTGATCGACGGTCCGTTGATCACGCGGAACGAGGCACGTGGTTCGCGCAGTGATGACTCGCGCACGACCGTGCGGCCGCCACCATGCGATGCGTTGAAAACGCCATCGCCCGTTGCAACGGGGCGAACGCCGTCGGTGCCGATTGCGTAGATTCCCTGGAACCAAGGAGTCGACACGTCGTTTGCAACAAAAACAATCTCGGCATCGACGGCCACGATGCCGCGGACCTGCAGGTTGTCGGGGGTGGCCGCAACACCGTTCACCATGATGCGCCGAACGCCGCGATCGGCGCATGTGACGAGGTCGCCGTTGGGTCGAAGCGCGGGAACCCCTGCGACAAGCTCGACCCACGCCTCGTCGGTGTCGGTGTCGATCGTGTCGCAGGATCCGGTCACGGGATCGATTCGGACGATGGCGACCGTTCTCTGGTCGCGCGACTGCACCTGGGCGATCAACCCGGCCGAGTTCCATGCGACCGAGTTCAGATATTCGAACTCGGGAAGCTCGACATCACGGCTGTTGCCCGACGTCGCATCGATGATGTGCAGTGTCACCGTTGCGTTCACGGCCCCGGCGGCGGGGTAGCGGTGCTCGGTCGCGGGCGTTGCCGGATGTGCGGGATCGGCGATGTGCCACACGGGTACGTGGGTGTTGTCGACCCGGGCCGCGATGACGCGGGTGGAATCGGGCGACCACCAGTAGCCGCGATGACGACCCATCTCCTCGGCCGCGACGAATTCCGCCAGACCCCACGTGACGTTCGGGTTGTCGTCGCCGGCGAGTTCACGTTCGGCACCGCTGCGATCCGAGACGTACAACCGTCCGCGACGCGTGTACGCGATGAGCGTGCCGTCGGGTGAGGGGCGGGCGTCGAACACACCCGTCTCGACGTGCACGGTGGTGGCTCCGCCGGCCAGCAGGTCGACCAGGAACAGCTGCCCACCCAGAATCGTTGCGGCCACGGTGACGGCGCCGTCGCAGGCGTACGCAACGACGCCCCCTGCTCCTTCGCGCGCACGTTCGCGGCGACGCATCTCCTCGGCGGTCAGCTCGCCGGCAGTACTTGCGGCGCGTGGATCAAAGAGACACGCCTCGACGCCGGTCGCAATGTCGAGCGACCACAGTTGGTTGACGGAATCGCTGCCCGATGCCGACCGTGCGAACACGACGCGCGCGCCGTCGGGCGACACGGTGAAGTTGCGCGGCTCGCCCAGGGTGAGCCGTTGGGTGCGGGCATGCTGACGCGGGAACGTGTCGCCGGGGTGGCTGGCCTCGCGGGTCATGCGACGTGGAAGACGCCCTTTGCGTCGATCTCGACGGTACGGCCAACGAACTCGTCGGCGCACATTTCGCGGCCCAGCGCAGCGTCGGTGCTTTCGCCCCATGCGCGACGACCGTCGGCAAGAAGGCACGCGGCGTGAATCATCTCGGGTTCACCGTCGCGGCCGTGCATCACCGAGTACGCCTCGAGCGTTGCGCGCTGGCCGGCGGCCGCATCGACACCGGCAACATCGCGGCGCGGCATCGCATCGATTTCGTCCTGCGGGTAGGTGTGGCGGAACGGGGTCGCGGGCGGCTCGGTTGAGTACACACCGAAGGCGTGCTTGGTGGTGTAGCCACCATTTGCCCACACCAAACCCTTGGCTCCGGGGCGCTGACGCAGGTCGTTCATCACCGTCGCGATTGCGTGCATCACGTAGTTGTTCCACGGCCCACCCGCAAACGGCAAGCCACCCGTTCGCGTGAGTTGTGCATTGATGTCGAGGCCCAGCGACTGGGCGCCGAGTTGCACCGCCGACGGGAAGCACGAGTAGAGGTCGACGATGTCGATCTCGTCGATCGTCGTACCCGCAAGCTCGAGTGCGCGCTTGCCGCCCAGTTGAATCGCCGGTGTTTCGGCGAAGGTCCAGCGATTCGAGATGTACTGGTGTTCGTGGCAGTCGGAACCCGAGTGGATGAAGACCCAGCGGTCGCGGGGGACACCCAACGCTTCGGCCTTGGCCACCGAGCACACGATCAACGCCGCGCCCATGTCGACGTCGTTGGTCGCGTTCATGAACTTCGGATACGGAAAGCCGATCATGCGGTTCGATGCGCTGGGTGTACGAATTTCCTCCGCCGACAGTTCCCGCTGTGACCAAGCATTCGGGTTCTTTGACGCGACCTTGCTGAATCGCGACCACAGTTCCGAGATGAACACCTGGTGGTCGGTGACCGAACGTCCTGCGCGTGCGCGGATTGCGGTTTCGAACATCGGATACACCTGCACCGGCATCACGATGCGGCGCGCGAGCTCGTGTTCGCCCGCCATCGAGAGGTCTTCACTGACGAGTTCGGCAGCCGGGGTCGAGGCACCGGGTTTGCGCCACGCAAGCGTGTGGCCGGCCTTTTTCGCACGCTGCTTGGTTCGCGATGCCTCGCCGCCGGTGAGGATGATGATGTCGGCACGGCCCGACTGAATGTCGAGCGCCGCCGAGTTCACGAGAGTCTGGGGCGTGTTGCCGCCGTTCGCGCTGATTCCGTATTGACGGGCCGTGATGCCGAGGTCCTGTGCCACGAACCATGCCGGGTTGTCGTAACGCCAAGACAGCAATGCCACCACGCGCAGTGCGTCGACGTCGGGGACCTTCGACAGGCCGGCATCGGTGGCGGCGAGACGAATTGCTTCCGCCATCAACCCCGCAGGATCTGCGGCAGTGTCGAAGGAGGCCGCCCGCGGGTCATCGGGTCGTTGCAGTGACTGGCCGCATCCGATGAGGACGGGGGTACGGGGGTCAAGAGTCATGCCCGAAGGTTATGCGGTGCACAAGCCCCGCCTCCTATGCTCAACGGCGTGTCAGGCACGTCTCTCCACATTGCAATCGGCGCCGACCACGCAGGCTTCGAACTGAAGCAGCACCTCATTGCATTCCTCACCGCTGCGGGCCACCGCGTCGACGACTTCGGTACCCACTCGACCGAGAGCGTCGACTACCCGCCGATCTGTGCTGCCGTTGGTCGGGCGGTGCGCGATGGCAAGGCCGAGCTCGGCATCGTCCTCGGTGGCAGCGGCCAGGGGGAACAGCTCGCAGCGAACAAGGTGCGCGGTGTGCGCGCGGCGCTTTGCAACTGTCTTTACACGGCCAAGATGGCCCGGTCACACAACAACGCAAACGTGCTGTCGATGGGCGCACGCGTGGTTGGTGTCGGGTTGGCCGAAGAGATCGTCACGACGTTCCTCGCGACCGCTTTCGAAGGTGGTCGTCACGAACGTCGTGTGGCGCAACTTGCAGAAATCGAAGAACAAGAGTCGAAGTAGTCCACGCCGAGACCGAAAGGGACGCAACCCCCATGTCCGACATGAAGAAAAGTTTCCGTGGAATCGTCCACGCAGCTGCAAAGAACTGGGCCTCCGAGACGGGAAGCGATGATCCGGTCTTCGATCTCATCGACCGCGAGGTCGAGCGTCAGATCACCGGTTTGCAGTTGATCGCCAGTGAAAACTTCACGTCACCTGCCGTCATGCGTGCCACGGGTTCGGTTCTCACCAACAAGTACTCCGAGGGTTACCCGGGCAAGCGCTACTACGGCGGCAACGCCGTTGTCGATGACATCGAAGCGATTGCAATCGATCGCGTGAAGCAATTGTTCGGTGCCGAGCACGCCAACGTGCAGCCCCACTCCGGTGCCAGCGCAAACATGGCCGTCTACCTTGCGCTGCTGAACCCTGGTGACACCGTTCTCGGCCTCAGCCTCGACCACGGCGGCCACCTCACGCATGGTTCACCGGTCAACGCCAGCGGCATTCTCTACAACTTCGTGTCGTACAAGGTGTCGAGCGGTGAAGAGCGCATCGACATGAATGAAGTTCGTGAACTCGCCTTGAAACACCGGCCCAAGCTGATCGTCGCCGGAACAACCTCGTACACGCGTCGTCTCGAACCCGAGCCGTTCAAGAAGATTGCCGACGAAGTCGGTGCGCTTCTCATGTTCGACATCGCGCACCTTGCCGGCCTCGTTGCCGGTGGCGCCCACCCGAACCCCGTGCCCTACGCCGACGTCGTCACGTTCACCACGCACAAGACATTGCGCGGGCCTCGTGGCGGTTGCATTCTCTGCAAGGCCGAGCACGCACAAAAGATCGACAAGGGCATCTTTCCGGGAACCCAGGGCGGCCCTCTCGAGAATGCAATCGCGGCAAAGGCCATTGCATTCGGCGAGGCGCTCACGCCGATGTTCCGCGACTACGCCCAGCAGATCGTGAAGAACGCCAGCGCGCTTGCGGGTGCTCTTGCCCGCCAGGGATTCCGTCTCGTGTCGGGCGGTACCGACAACCACATGATGGTGGTTGATCTCACCCCGTTCGACGCCGAGCTCACGGGCAAGGAAGCCCAGCTCGTGCTCGACGAGGCGGGGATCACGCTGAACAAGAACACCATCCCGAACGACCCGCGCAGCCCGTTCGTCACCTCGGGTGTCCGCATCGGAACCCCGTCGGTCACCACGCAGGGCATGAAGGAAGCCGAGATGGAGCAGATCGCCGAGTTGATTGCGACCGCCCTGCGAAACCGTACCGACGCCGCGGCGATCGCCGACGTGCGGGCCCGCGTGGCAACGCTCTGTGCGCGTTTCCCCGTCTACACCACCGCCTGATTCGACCAGCTTCGCCAGACAAGGCTCCGGGCGAACAAGGTTCTAGTGTCGTAGGGGAATGGGCGACACCACCGGCTATCTCATCGTTGCCGTCGCGGCAGCGCTTGCGACGTTTGCGGCGACCCCGCTGATCATGCGTCTGGCCGAACGGCGGAACTGGATGGCCCAGCCCGACCCGCGCAAGGTGCACACCACGCCGACCCCCGACGTGGGGGGAATCGCGTTGCTCATCGGCATTCTCGTTGCATTGCTGCTTGCTTGGCAGATGGACCGGTTCGGTTCGCTGTTCAGCGGAAACTCCGAAACACTCGGCGTGGTCATCGCCGCGGTCTTCATGTGTGGCCTCGGGTTGTTCGACGACATCCGCGACATCTCCGCACCCGCCAAGGTTGCCGGAACCGTGGTTGCCGGAGTCGTACTTGTGTGGGCGGGCGTGACGATGTTCTATTTCCGCGTCCCGTATTTCGACGTGTTCGTGTTGTCGAACGATTGGATTCCACTCGTCACGATCCTGTGGTTGCTCGTCATGACCGAGGCGATCAACCTGATCGACGGCCTCGACGGTCTCGCCGCGGGAATCGTGGCCATCGCCTCGGCGGCATTCTTCCTGTACAGCCGACACCTCGGGGACCTCGGTTTGCTCGCCGAGCCGAACATCGGACCGCTCATCGCAGCAATCACGTGCGGCGCGTGCATCGGTTTCCTGCCGCACAACTTCAACCCGGCGAAGATCTTCATGGGGGACAGCGGCGCCTTGCTGCTGGGGCTCATGCTTGCCGTGTCGACCAGCGTCGTCGGAGGCCGTGCCGACCCGGCCACGCAGGACTACAGCAGCCAGACGTATTTCTTCTTGGCGCCGTTGTTCATTCCGTTGCTCATTCTCGGCGTCCCCATTTTCGACGTTGCCTTCGCCATCGTCCGGCGCGCCTACAAGAGGCAAAGCTTTGCCACTGCAGACAAAGGCCATCTCCATCACCGACTCATGAACCTGGGTCACGGCCAGCGTCGCAGTGTGTTGATTCTGTGGTTGTGGACGGCGCTCCTCTCGGGGATGGCGCTGTATCCGGCCATCTCCACCTCGGGCGGCAACATCGCCCCGTTTGGTGTCGCGGCCCTGGCGCTCGGTCTCTACACGGTGCTGCACCCCAGCGTGCGACGTCGCCGGGAAGGCGATGCTGACGAATCCGATCTAGACGACACCGATTTGGACGCGGCACGCGACGGCACCGACGCCTCTGAACCCATGCCCAACTTGGCGCCAAGCGATCCCAGCGCCTAGATTGCTAAAGGTTTCACAAGCCCAATCCAGCCAGTTGGGCCTGTAAGAACGCCAAATTCCCCCGATGAAGCTTTTGCCCGACCCACAACGCCTGCAGAAGACCGCCATGACGGGCGGCGTCGATGGCATCGGTCAGGGCACCGAAATCGCGGTGAGCGTTCTGGTTTTCTTCGGTTTCGGCTTCATCATCGACCGCCTTGCCGGCACGACTCCGGTCTTCATGATCGCTTTCACCGTGTTCTGCGCGGTCGGCCAGTTCGTTCGCATGTGGTTCGGCTACGACGCAAAGATGCGTTCTCTCGAGGCGGATCGCGCGCGTCAGGTCACCGCCCACCAGACGGCCCCCGGTCTCGAAGGGCGCGAGCGGTGAGCACATCGATGAACCCGATGACCACACGTTTCGAGGGCCCGGCGCCCGAGGCCCAGGTGACGTTGCACATGCTCAAGCGGGGAGCTTTCGCGGTCCCCGTGATGGTGGCGATCGCCGGTTTTGGCTGGGGTGCCGACGGCGCGCGCTCGTGCCTCTACGGAGTGGCACTGGTGTTCGTGAACTTCGCTCTTGCGGCAGGGCTCATCTCGATCACGGCGAAAATCTCGCTTGGTCTCATGATGGGCGGCATCTTGTTTGGGTACTTGCTACGGCTGGGCATTATCTTCGGCGCGGTGATTCTGGTGAGAGATGCGGGCTGGATTTCACTTCCGGCTCTCGGATTCACCATCATCGTCACGCACCTCGGGCTTTTGTTTTGGGAACTGCGCCACGTGTCCGCAACACTGGCATTCCCCGGTCTCAAGCCGTCAGCCATGAATCTCCCGAACGACACGATCTAACGCGCCATCAAGGAACCACTAGGAAACGGAAATCACAGTGATCGCACTCGAGTTCCCGCCGATTAACGCAATCCTCCGCTGGAAGGAATTGTTCCCGACTTTCAACAAGATCGGTCTGGTCGCAGTCGCGGCTTGCATCATCGGTTGCGCGATCTTTGCGATCGCTGCACGTGCCGATGCGCGCAAGGCACCGCGTGGCGTTCGCAACCTTGCCGAGTCGATCGTCGACTTCGTCGAGAACGGCATCATCATGCAGACCATGGGCCGCGACGGTCTTGGTTGGACGCCGTTCCTCCTCAGCGTTTTTCTCTTCATCTACCTCTGCAACGTTCCCGGCATCATTCCGTTCATCCAAATGCCGGCCACTGCCCGAATGGGTCTGCCGGCAGCAATGGCGCTCATGGTGTGGGTGGTGTTCAACGCTGCGGGCATCAAGCACCAGGGCGTCGGTGGCTACTTCAAGTCCGTGCTCTTCCCACCCGGAGTTCCGAAGGCTCTCTACGTCCTCATCACTCCGATCGAGTTCATCTCGGCGATCATCGTTCGTCCGTTCTCGCTCGCAGTGCGTCTCTTCGCCAACATGCTCGCCGGCCACATTCTTCTCGTGACCTTCGCCCTGCTGTCCGAAGCGCTCTTCCAGGCACGTGACACGATCCTCATCCCGTTCGGCGTCCTGCCGATGTTCATGTTGATCTTCCTCACGGGCTTCGAGGTTCTCGTCGCCTTCCTGCAGGCGTACATCTTCACGATCCTCGCCGCCGTGTACATCGGTGGAGCAATCCACCCCGAACACTGAGCAAACAAGTCGAATACCGCAATCTCCCCTAATCACCATCACCAACCAGGAGAAAATCAAAATGGAAGCACTTGCAAAGATCGTCGCGAAGGCGACCGAAGCAGCTGTCGATCCCGCTGAAGCCAAGAACACCGCGGCTGCAGCATCGGCTGGCTATGCCTACGGCCTCGCGACCCTCGGACCCGGCCTCGGCATCGGATTCCTCGTCGGCAAGGCAGTCGAAGCAATGGCGCGTCAGCCCGAGTCGGCAGCGATGGTTCGTACCACGATGTTCCTCGGTATCGCATTCACCGAAGCTCTCGCCCTCATCGGCTTCGTGGTCTTCATTCTTCTCAAGTTCGCCTGATTCGCGAACCTGAAAACCACACGCACAGTCAGTCAAACCGTTTCGTAACCGCCCTGCACGCGCAGGATCAGGAGTTCACATGACAACCGCAGTAGTCGCCCTCTCGGGTGGGAACGTGGTGTCGCTGGTGCTCGCCCCGGAAGTAGGGGCAGCCGGCGTGCCAACCGCCGAGACGGGCTCCGAGGCGCCGGTCGACACCGGACCCAACCCAATCTCACCCGAACTCAAAGAGGTCGCGTGGGGCTTTGGTCCGTTCCTTGTCTTCCTCGTCATCATGCGCTTGTTCCTCGTGCCGAAGGTGCGCAAGGGAATGGCCGCGCGATACGACGGAATTCGTGCCGACCTCGAGGGTGCAGATACGGCCAAGGCCGAGGCACGTGCCGAGGTGCAGCGCTACGAATCCGCTCTGGCTGATGTCCGCGTCGAGGCCGCAGCACGGCTCGACGCCGCCCGCGTGACGCTCGATCGCGAGCGTGGCGAGGCCATCGCCGCTGCCAACCAGCGCATCGCTGCGAAAAAGGCCGAGGCCGAAGCCGCTGCCGCAGCCGAGCGCGCAGCAGCACGCGACCAGATCAGCGCGGCGGTTGCCACGGTGACCAGCACGGCAACGTCGATTGCGGTTGGCAAACAGGCCGACAACTCGGTCGTCACACAGGCAGTCGCACAAGCGATGCAGAACCTAGGAGCACGGTGATGAGCCTCTTTGCACTGATCGCTGCGGAAGATCCGTCGCAGACACACCACTGGCTGTTGCCCGAGACGGCCGAAATCATCTACGGCGGAATCGCATCGATGCTGATTTTCGCCGCGTTGTACAAGTTCGCTCTTCCGGCGGCCAAGAAAGCAATGGCCGACCGCACCGAGCGGATCCAAAAGGAACTCGACAACGCAGCCAATACCCGCTCCGCGGCCGAGACCGAGGCGGCAAACATTCGCAAGGCAGTTGGTGACATCGCCTCCGAGCGTGCCCGCCTTCTCGCCGAGGCCGACCAGCAGGCCGCAACCCTTCTCTCCGAGGGTCGCACCCGCATCGCTGCCGAGGTTGCCGATCTCGAGGCCAAGGCCGACGCCGACGTTGCTGCATCGCGTTCACGCTCGAGCGACGAACTGCGTGCTCAGATCGCGCAGATCGCTTCGGTCGCCGCACAAAATGCCGTCGCGGCAACTCTGAACGACGGAACGCAGCAGGAACTCATCGAAGGATTCATCAGCTCGGTCGGAGGTGCACGATGAGCGACGCACGCATCGAGGCATACGCCCGTGCTCTCACGGAAATCGCTTCGGCCGAGGGAAATCTCGACACAGTCGAAAAAGAGCTGTACGTCGTTGCGCGCGCGGTCGAGTCGAATGACCAGCTGCGCACCACGCTCACCGACGAATCGATCCCGGCAGTTCGTCGCCAGGCGGTTGTCGAGGCTCTCGTCGGTTCGGCATCGAACACCACCGCGCAATTGATCAGCCTCGTCGTTGGTTCCGGTCGCGGCCGTGACCTTCCCGCCATCATCGACAAGATCGTGAAGCGGGCATCGAATGCCCAGAACAAGGAAGTCGCCGAGGTTCGCTCGGCGGTTGCCTTGTCGGCCGATCAGCAAAGCCGCCTGGCTGCCGCTCTCGAGCGCGCCACCGGCAAGTCGGTGAATCTCAAAGTCGTCGTCGACCCCAGCGTCCTCGGCGGCCTCATTGCAACCGTTGGTGACGAAGTCATCGACGGCAGCGTCCGTACCCGCCTCGATCAAGTGAAGAGCCGCCTCTAGGGGCCGGCCGAAGTCTCACGAAGGGAACACTCATGGCAGACATCACATTGTCCGCAGGTGACATCGCAGCAGCGATCACAAAGGGCCTCGAGGGCTACACCCCCGACCTTTCAAAGCGCACCGTCGGTCGCGTCGCCGAAGTCGGCGACGGCATCGCCCGCGTGTCGG
>CAZKVD010000017.1:0-10847 GCA_964556145.1 uncultured Bifidobacterium sp.
AGGTTACGACCTCTAACCTCACGAGGGTGCGCATGAACCCACACATGATGCTGCCCGGCGACGCAAGTGCCGTCGCAGGGGCGAGGCTCGGTCGGGGATCGTTGGCCCGGGTGTGGCGTTTTGCGCGCCCGTACCGCTGGTCGATTGCGGGCTTTCTCGGTGCAATCCTGGTTTCCGCACTGTTGGCCTTGGCGCCACCCTTGTTGTTCCGCGCAATTCTCGATACGGCCATTCCCGACGGCAACAAAGGGCTCATCGCGGTTCTCGCGACGGTTCTCGTGCTGGCCGCGCTCGGCGATGCACTTCTCGCGATCGTGCAGCGTTGGTATTCGTCCCGCATCGGCGAGGGTCTCATCTACGACCTGCGTGTCGCGCTCTTCGGCAAGGTGCAGGAAATGCCGATTGCTTTCTTCACGAGAACCCAAACAGGGTCACTGATCAGCCGGTTGAACAACGACGTGATCGGCGCACAGACCGCCGTCACGTCGACTCTCGGCAGCGTCGTGTCGAACGTGGTCGTGCTGTCGACGACGCTCGTTGCAATGGTGGCTCTCGAGTGGCGGCTGACGGCTCTGTCGCTGGTGGTGTTGCCACTGTTCATCATCCCGGCCAAGCGAGTTGGTCGAAAGCTGCAAGAGATCTCGCGCGAACAGATGGGCCTCAATGCCGAGATGAATACGCAGATGACCGAGCGCTTCAACGTCGCGGGTGCGCTGTTGGTGAAGCTCTTTGGCCGTCATGCCGACGAGGTCGATGCGTTCGGCCGTCGTGCGGCGCGTGTACGTGACATCGGCATTCGCTCGGCACTGTACGGGCGGGTGTTCTTCGTGGCGCTTGGTCTGGTCGGGGCTCTTGGCGCGGCGGCGATCTACGGCGTCGGTGCGTACATGGTTGTTGACGGCGATATTTCCGCGGGAACCTTGGTTGCGATGGCCGCCTTCGTACAAAGGATCTACCAACCCTTGACCGGACTCACGAATTCGCGCATCGAGGTCATGACCGCATTCGTCAGCTTCGAGCGGGTCTTCGAGGTGCTCGATGCGCCGGTCATGATTCAGGACTCACCGGGTGCAGTCGACCTTGTCGAACCGCGGGGTGCCGTCGAGTTCCGTGATGTCACGTTCCGTTACCCCGCCGGGCGCGAGGTCTCGATCGCATCACTCGAAGCAGCAGGGGTGATGCAGGGCACCGACCCCGACTCAGACGTCTTGCGCGGTGTGTCATTGAGCATCGCTGCGGGCGAAACCGTTGCCCTTGTGGGCGCAAGTGGTGCCGGCAAGAGCACCCTCGCGTCGCTGGTACCGCGCTTGTACGACGTCTCGGGCGGCAGCGTGCTGGTCGACGGCCACGACGTTCGTGGGCTCACTCTTTTGTCGCTGCGTGCCGCCATCGGAGTCGTGTCGCAGGATCCCCATTTGTTCCACGAGTCGATCGGCGACAATCTGCGTTACGCGAAGCCCGACGCAACCGATGCCGAACTTCGTGCAGCGTGCGAATCGGCACGTATTCTCGAGACCATCGAGGCATTGCCCGATGGTTTCGCCACGGTTGTCGGTGAACGCGGTTACCGCATGTCGGGCGGGGAAAAACAGCGCCTTGCGATCGCACGTCTGCTGCTGAAGAACCCCGTCATCATGGTTCTCGACGAGGCGACAAGTCATCTCGACAACGAGAACGAGGCCGCGGTGCAGGCTGCTCTCGACTCGGCCCTGCAGGGCAGGACGGCACTTGTGATCGCGCACCGCCTCAGCACCGTCCGCAGTGCCGATCGCATTGTCGTTCTTGACGAAGGTCGCATCGTCGAATCGGGCACACACGATCAGTTGATCGCCCGCAACGGCCTGTACGCATCGCAGGTACGTGCGGGGTCTGCCGAGGGAATCCTGTCGTGAGTCCGGTCGACGACGTTTTCGACGACGACTTCGACGACGAACTCGATGGCGACATCGATGAGGAAACAGGGGTTCTCGCCGACGAGACGCTGAGTGTTTCCGAGTTCGTGAAGCACGTCAATCGTGTCCTGAGCCGTGAATTCAGTCCGGGCGTCTGGATTCAGGGCGAGGTCGTGAAGTGGCGGGTCGTCGGGCGCAATGCCTACTGCCAACTGGTGGAGAACAAGGATGGTCGTGCGGTCGGCACCCTCGACCTGTCGTTCTTCAACGACAATCTCGTGCGGGTGACGAAGAAGCTTCGTGAGCACCGCGTGGCGATGAAAGACGGCATCAAGATCCGTGTCTTTGGCAAGCCGAACGTGTGGGATGCGGCCGGAAAGTTCAGTCTCGTCGTCACGTCGATCGACCCGCGGTTCACCCTGGGAGACATGCAGGCCACACGTGACGCGCTGGTGAAAAAGTTGAAGACTGCGGGTCTATACGACGAAAACCGCCGGCGAGTGTTTCCCGATCTGCCTCTGCGCATCGGAGTCATCACCAGCATGGGCACGGCGGCCTGGCACGACATACACAGTCGCTTCGAGGCGTCGGGTCTGCCGTTCGAGCTGAAGGTTGCCAACGTGCGTGTGCAGGGGGATGTTGCGGTGCCGCAGATCGTCGATGCGCTGTGGGCATTGGGTGCACGTGACGACATTGACGTGATCATGATGGTTCGTGGTGGTGGATCAAAGACCGACCTTGCGTGTTTCGATGCCGAGGCCATTGCGGTGGCGATCGCACAGTCGAGACTGCCCGTGGTCACGGGCCTCGGGCACGAAATCGACGTCAGTATTGCCGACGAGGTGTCGTATGCGAACTACACCACTCCAACCGCGTGTGCCGCCGCACTGATTGATCGCGTGCAGGGAATGGTCGACGCCGCCGAGGGCGGATGGACATCGATCGCACGTCACGCACGTGGTCTTCTGGATGTCGCCGAGTCGCGACTTTTCGAGCGCGCCGGAACCATCAAGACCATGGCTATCGGTGCGGTTGAGCGTGCAAACACACGCCTTGCCTTGGTGGGTCAACGACTGTCAACCAAGCCGAAGACCATCTTGTCGACGGCCGAACAATTCCTGTCGGTGTACGAGGCAAGATCACGATTGCTCGATCCCGCCAACACGATGGCCCGTGGCTGGAGCATCACGCGTACCGCCGACGGATCCACGTTGCGGTCGACAACGCAGGTGGGCGACGGTGACACGTTGGTGACAACACTTGCCGACGGCACAATCACGAGCACGGTGAAGGGAAAGGGCGCATCCGATGGCTGAACCAAAGAGGGCACCAAAGTCAAAGGCCGAGGGCGACGTGTCGTCGCTGGGCTACGCCGAGGCGGTGGCCGAGCTCGAAGACATCCTCGATGGTCTCGAATCCGAGGCCGTCGACGTTGATGTTCTTGCCGATCGCGTGAAGCGCGCGGCTGCTCTCATCAAGCACTGCCGTTTGAAGATCGGCGATGCACGTCTGCACGTCGAACAAGTCGTCGGCGAGATCGATGACAAAGGCTGAAACCCCCGCGTTCGTCGGCGAGCTTGCCCGTGAAGTCGAGGCAGAACTCGCGTCATTGATCAGCCGTGAAGAGGCCATCTGGGCCCGGGAATACGACGATCTCAAGGTTCCATTCGACGAGATGCGGTTGCTCGTGCTCGGCGGTGGAAAGCGGATCCGCCCGGCCTTTTGTTTGCTCGGTGCCCTTGCCGTCGGTGGTTCGTCGAGTCCCGACGTCGTGCGTGCGGGTGCGGCACTCGAGCTGCTGCATGCAATGGCCCTGTTCCACGATGACGTGATCGATGCGTCGGCGTCGCGTCGCGGTCGTGAAACCGCACACGTTCGCCAGGCGAAGGTGCACCGCAGCAATTCGTGGGCGGGCGACGCCACACGCTTCGGCGACGGGGTGGCGATTCTTGTCGGCGACCTTGCCTATGTCTACGCCGACCGCCTGATGGAGACCATGCCACTCGCTGTGCGTGACGTGTGGACCCGCATGCGTCTCGAAGTGAACATCGGCCAGTACCTCGACGTCGTCGGTTCGGCCCGTCGCGAATTCACGTCGCCGACCGCGGCGCGCATCGCGCTCTTCAAGACGGCGAAGTACACGGTCGAGCGGCCTCTGCACATCGGTGCACTGGTGGCAAACCCCGGGGTGGGCCAATCGACCCTCGACGCCCTGTCGGGTTACGGGGTGTCATTGGGAATTGCCTTTCAGATGCGCGACGACATCCTCGGTGTGTTCGGCGAGCCGGAGGTCACCGGGAAGCCCGCCGGCGACGACCTGCGCGAGTCGAAGCCGACTGCGCTTGTTGCCTCGGCAATCGAACGGGCCGATGCGACCCAGCGCGACGTTCTCGGACGAATCGGTGATCCCGATCTGAACGAAACGGCGATTGGTGACATCCGCCGGGTCATCGTCGACACGGGTGCACTTGCCGCAGCCGAATCACGGATCGCGGAACTCACCGAGTCCGCGATCACGTCGCTCGATGATCTCGGCCTGAGCAACGACATTCGGGACAAGTTCCTTGCACTCGCCCATGCCGTTGCATGGCGCAGTGTGTGACATACCATCGCACGTGATGGTTCTCCGAGGACGTCTTCAGTGGTCGCTTGCGACGGGAATGGTCGTGTTTTCGCTGGCGGCCGTCGTCGCGTCATTCGTTGGCGGTGACGAGGGATCATCCGCCTCGACCACCACGCCGTCATCAACGTCGAGCGCCGTGCCGGCGTCCACCACGACCACCTCGGCTCCGCCCTCGGAGTACACGGTCATGCCCGGCGAATCCCTGTTCTCGATCGCACAGAAGTTCAATCTCGACATGCAAGAAATCATCGATCTCAACGAGTTGAGCGATCCCGACAAGCTCGATTCGGGCGATGTGTTGAAGTTGCCGTCGGCAACCGGTTTCGTTGCGGTCATTCCCAACACCACTGCCTCGCCCTAGCCATTTACACTGGCCTCATGGCAACCACGTTCTGGCCGACGCTCGATCACTGGTCGGTGAAGATTCCGCTGCAGTCGGGCCACTACCGCATGCCGGTGCTCGACGACACCGGTTTCGTGGCGTTGAAGCCGGCCAACTTCACCGTTCCTTCGGTCGAGTGGGAATCACTCGAGTACATGGACTGGAAGAGTGGTGGCGACACCAACTTCGCACCGATCGCCTCTGCCGACGGCGAGCTTGATTGCCGTGGATTCTGGGACAAGGGAAAGCCCGACAAGGGGGCAATGTTCACGTCGAATGCCGCCAAGGCGCCAACACTCGCCAAGTACGTGCAGGGCACGGGGGCGAACTTCGGACGCGTGCGCATCATCAAACTTGAACCACAGGATCGTGATGCAGCGATCCGATCAATTCACCGTGACGACAACAACCGTCTGAATCCCGAGAACGAGGGTTGGATCGTTCGCAGTTGGGTTGAACTCACGCACAGTCCCGACAGCTACATGCTCCTCATGGACAACGATGCCGAGGGTCTTCCCGATCCGTCAACCGAACGCCGTGTTCCGCTGCCGCAGGGCGCGCGCTTCGTGGTGGACACGCAACGCCTGTGGCACGTCGTGGTGCACAACCACGACTTTCCCCGTTACGCGTTGATCACCAGCTTCGAATCCACCCCGGCCTTCGCTGGATGGGTCGACAGTCAGAGACTCTGATTACTTGCGGCGCGACGCCGCGAGATGTGCGATCTCTCCCATGATGCGCGAGATGTCGAAGTCCTTCGGGGTGTACACGGCTGCGATGCCGCTGTTGCGCAAGTGGTCGCGGTCGTCTTCGGGAATGATGCCCCCGACGATCACCGGGGTGTCGAGGCCCTCGTCGCGCAGCAACTTCAAGACCTCGGGCACGAGCGACAGGTGCGAGCCGGAGAGAATCGAGAGCCCAATCACATCCGGATCTTCGTCGCGGGCGCTCGCCACGATTTGTTCCGGCGTGAGGCGGATACCGCTGTAAACGACCTCCATGCCCGCATCGCGAGCGGCGACGGCGATCTGCTCGGCGCCGTTCGAGTGGCCGTCGAGCCCGGGCTTTGCGACGAGAAACTTGGGCGGTCCGCCCGGGATGCTCTTGACGAATTGCGCAACCTCGGCGAGTTCGGTTGTGCGCCGACCAAGAGCCGCAGAGACTCCGGTTGGTGCCCGGTACTCGCCGAAGATCTCGCGCAGCGCGGTGCCCCACTCGCCCGTCGTGCCGCCCGCCTTTGCGAGGGCAATCGAGGGTGGAACGATGTTCATCCCCTCGGCTGCTGCATGGCGAAGCTCGCGCAGTGCGGCTTCGACGGCAGCGTTGTCGCGCGCATCACGCCACGCATTCGTGTCGCTGATGGTTTCCGATTCAACCGCCGGGTCGACCTTCAGAATGTTGCCCTCGCCGCCCAGGGGGGACTCGGTGGTTTCTGTGAACTTGTTGACACCGACGACGACTTGGTCGCCGGTTTCGATGCGACGTGTGCGCTCGGCCATCGATGCGACCAAGCGACCCTTCAACTCTTCGATGGCCTCGAATGCGCCACCAAGTCCGAGGATTTCCTGCAGTTCGGCCCAGGCCGCATCGCGTATCTCGGCGGTACGAGCCTCGACGACCTTTGATCCGTCGAAGATGTCGGCGTGTTCGAGAAGGTCGGTCTCGAAGGCAAGTACCTGTTGCATGCGCAGCGACCACTGCTGGTCCCACGGTCGCGGAAGACCGAGGGCCTCGTTCCAAGCGGGCAGCTGCACGGAGCGTGCGCGTGCGTTCTTCGACAAAGTGACCGCGAGCATTTCGAGAACGATGCGCTGGACGTTGTTCTCGGGTTGTGCCTCGGTGAGGCCGAGCGAGTTCACCTGCACGCCGTAGCGGAAGCGGCGGGCCTTGGCATCGGTGACGCCGTAGCGCTCGAGGCCGATGCGATCCCACAGTTCGGTGAATGCACGCATCTTGCAGATCTCGTCGATGAAGCGGATGCCGGCATTGACGAAGAACGAGATCGAACCGAAGACCTGTGCGAACTGTGATTCCTCGACCTGACCGCTGGCACGAACCGCATCGAGAATGTCGATAGCAGTTGCGAGTGAATACGCGACCTCTTGAACAGGGGTCGCCCCCGCCTCTTGCAGGTGGTACGAGCACACGTTCATCGGGTTCCATTTGGGTGCATGGTTGGCACACCAGGCGACCATGTCGACAATGAGACGCTTCGACGGTGCGGGCGGGAAGATGTACGTACCGCGCGAGAGGTATTCCTTGACGATGTCGTTTTGTGTCGTGCCGCGCAACGCGGCGCTGGTTGTGCCCTGCTCTTCGGCGTTTGCAACGTAAAGCGCCAACAGCCACGCTGCGGTGGCATTGATTGTCATCGACGTGTTCATTTGTCCCGGTGGAATGCCGTCGAGCAACGTGCGCATGTGGCCGAGGTGGGCAACCGGAACACCGACCTTTCCGACCTCGCCGCGTGCAAGCACGTGGTCGGGGTCGTAGCCCGTCTGTGTCGGCAGGTCGAATGCGATCGACAGACCGGTTTGACCCTTGGCGAGGTTGGTGCGGTACAGCTCGTTCGAGGCCTTGGCGGGGGAGTGCCCCGAGTACGTGCGCATCAGCCACGGTTCTTCGCGGCGAGATTCTTCACGGCGAGCCTCGGTGGGTCGTTTGTCGACGGTCATGAGCCAAGTCTCACCGATCGTTCAGGAATTCCCAACGGCCGCGGCCAGCAGGCCGAGATACTCGGCGCGGGGGACCTCGACTACCCCCAACGAGGCCAAGTGGGGTGTGCTCCACTGGACATCGAGCAATGCCATACCCCCCTCTTTCATCAGGGCAACGAGGTGCATGAGTGCGACCTTGCTGGCGTCGCGTTGGACGTGGAACATCGACTCACCGGCGAAGAAACGCCCGATACGCACTCCGTACAGTCCGCCAACCAGGTGGCCCTCGTCGTTGTAGATCTCGACCGAATGTGCCCAGCCGAGGCGGTGCAGCTCCTCGTAGGCCTCGATGAAATTGCCTGTGATCCACACCCCCTCGCGACTCGGTGAGGCGCATGCCCTGATCACTTCGCCGAAACGTGTATCGACTGCAACTCTGTAACGGCGTTCGCTCTGTCGCATTGATCGCGTCACGCGCAGGCCATCGAGGGGAAGAACACCACGCAATGCGGGCGACCACCAGCCGATCTGTTTGTTTCCTCGACCGATGCCCATCGGAAACAGACCGCTTCGGTACGCGAGAACCAGGGTTGCCGGATCGAGATCGGCGCCCGCGGCGACGAGATCGTCAATTGGCCATGCATCGGGTGGGGGAAAGGCCCAGCGGCCGTGGCCGACGGGTACCGGCGCAGCCTCCCATGACACGCACTCAGTTCTAGTGGGTGCGAAAGCCCCGACCCGTCTTGCGGCCGAGATGTCCGTCGGCCACGAGCTGCACCAACGTGTCGGCCGGAGCATCGGCAGGGTTGCCCGAGGCGTCGTGAAGTGTGCGAATGATCGACAACGACGTGTCGAGACCGACGAGATCGAGCAGCGCAAACGGGCCCATCGGGAAGTTGCATCCACCCTTCATTGCAGTGTCGATGTCGTCCATCGAAGCCGTGCCTCGTTCGAACATTTTGATCGCGTTGTTGAGATAGGGGAACAAGAGGGCGTTGACGATGAAGCCGGCATCGTCGCGAACCAGAACGGCATCTTTCCCGCACGATGACACGAATGCCATTGCCGTACCGATCGTTTCGTCCGATGTACTCGACGGACGAACGACCTCGACCAGCGGCATTGTCGATGCGGGATTGAAGAAATGGATGCCGCACACACGATCGGCTCGTGAGGTCACCGCTGCGAGTGCGCCGACCGACAGCGTGCTGGTGTTGGTGGCAAGGATCGTCGACGGTGATGCGAGCGCGTCGAGTTCGCGGAACAACGCAACCTTGGCGTCCATGTCCTCGACGATGGATTCGAGGACGATCGAGCAGCTCGCCACGTCGGCCAGGTTGGTGGTTGCCGTGAGAAGTGCCAGTGCGCCATCACGGGCACCGGAGTCGAGCTTGCCGCGTTCCACTCGGCGGCCGAGGCTGCCGGCAACTCGCGTGATGACATCATTCGCGCCTTCGATTGTGCGTGAGCGCACGATGACGGGGTGTCCGCTCGTTGCTGCGACCTCAGCGATGCCGGCGGCCATGATTCCCGAACCCACGATGCCGAGAGAGGAAACGCGCGATGAAGACATGGGAGGAACTGTAGTTACCCATGGGTAACTTTGCGAGCAGAATCTATGGTGGCCACGTGACCCCCGGACATCCTCTTGACGCCGTCGGGCACCCCGACCGCCACATCCCGCTGCAAACGGCCCACAACTTCCGCGATCTCGGGGGCTACCCCACGCTCGACGGGGGCATCACCCGATGGGGTGTGCTCTACCGATCGGATGCTCTCTACAGCCTCACCCCTGCCGACTGGGCGGTTCTCGACGCACGCGGGGTGCGCCATGTCATCGACCTGCGCTCAACCCAAGAGTGGGAGACCCGTGGGCGTTTTCGTGATGACCTGTATCCGGCAACGCTGCACCACTTTCCGGTTCTCGACATTCCGTGGTCCGACGACGACACTCCCGATCTCGACACCGCCTACGAATTCCTTCTGTGGGCTTATCCCGAAATGCTGCGCAAGGGCGGACACCGTCTGGCCGCGGCGGTCGAGACCATCGCCAGCGTCAGCGATCCGCTCGTCTTCAACTGTGCGGCGGGCAAGGACCGCACCGGACTTGTTGCGATGTTGGTTCTCGCCATTGCGGGCGTTGCCGATGATCTCGTCGTCGCCGACTTTGAATTGAGCAACGAGGGTCTTGCCCGGCTGCGCGCCTGGGCAGAGTCAAATGACTCGAATTTGAAGACGCGTCTCGGAAATGCGCCCGCTGCGTTCCTCGATGCCGACGGTCGCGCACTGCGCGACCTCATGGACGGCTGGCGAAGCGAGCACGGTTCGATGCGCGACTTCGCGCGTCACCTGGGTGTCAGCGACGAGGCGGCCGACAAGTTGCGCGAACGGCTGGTTGGTCAACCCGGCTGAAGCGCCGGCGTCGGGTGTTTACGACTCGACGATCGACACCGAGTTGATGACGACGGTGCGACTGGGTGCTCCGCCAAGGTCGCCCGACCCGCTGTTCAGCGCCAGGATTCCCTTGACGATGTCGAGGCCCGCGGTCACCTTGCCGAAGTTGACGTAGGTGCCCTGTCCGTCGAGCAGCGAGGCCTTTTCACCGGTGACGAAGAACCACTGGCCACCTGCGCTGTTGGGCTCCATCGTGCGGGCCATCGCAAGGTCGCCCTCGACGTACTTGTAGCCACTGCCCTCGTCTTCGATGGTGTAACCCGGGTCGTCGGTGTTGGTGAGCCCGCCGCCCTGGATGATGTCGATCGACGGGTCGGTGCGGAAGATCGTCGTGCCGTCGTAGTACTTGTAGCGCGAGAGCACAACGAAGTTGTTGACAGTCTTCGGGGTCTTTGCAGTGTCGAGGGCGACCTCGATCTTGCCTTCGGACGTGTCGAACACCGCCGTGTACGACTTGGTCGCGTCGATACACATCGGCGGGGCCTTTTCGAACTTCGTCGCGCGTGCTTCGCTGCCGTCGGTTGCGGGACAGGGCGTGTCGCCCGAGATGGTCTTGCCCGGAACCGTGCTGGGGGGAACCGTTGATTCGGCCGTTTCGCCCGGCACCGTGGTCGAGCCACCGAGAAGGGTCTGAACCTCTTCGCGGAGCTGGTCGTCGGTGGGTGCGGTCGACGAATCATCGCCGGCGAACACGTTGACGATGAGGAAGAGCGCGAGCACAACCGCGGGAATGCCGATGCCGAATTGAAGCCCGCGCTTCTTTGCCTTGGAGCGGCGCTGCTTGACGGCGAGTTCCGTCAGGCGCTGCTGGCGATTTTGCTTCTGTCGTTCACGTTTTT
>CAZKVD010000017.1:10857-25644 GCA_964556145.1 uncultured Bifidobacterium sp.
CGCAGGTTAGCCGTGCGCCGATAGCGTTCGTCACCTGTGGCAGTAGTGGTCCAAAAATTCGGTGGAACCTCGGTCGCCGACCCCGAGCGCATCAAGGCGGTTGCCGAGCACGTCGCCTTCACGAGGCGCCACGGCAACGACGTCGTCGTGGTCGTTTCGGCCATGGGAAAGACCACCGACAACCTCATTTCACTGGCCAATCAGGTCTCGCCCGTCCACCCCGGCCGCGAACTCGACATGCTGCTCACCACCGGCGAGCGCATTTCGATGGCGTTGGTTTGCATGGCCCTCGCCGGGATCGGGATCGATGCCGTGTCATTCACCGGTAGCCAAGTCGGCATCATCACCGACACCGTCCACACAAAGGCGAAAATTCTCGAGGTCAAGGGTGACCGCCTGCGCGAGGCCTTGGCAGCAGGAAAGGTTGCCGTGGTCGCCGGATTCCAGGGAGTCAGCACCGAACGCGAAATCACCACGCTCGGACGCGGGGGCTCCGACACCACGGCCGTCGCGCTTGCCGCCGCACTGAATGCCGACGTCTGCGAGATCTACACCGATGTGACGGGCGTGTTCACCGCCGATCCGCGCATCGTGCCCCAGGCACGCAAACTCCAGCGTCTCGATTTCGAGGAGATGCTCGAGATGGCGGGCGCGGGAAGCAAAGTTCTCGCACTGCGGTCGGTCGAGTTCGCCCGCAACCACAACGTGCCGCTGCACGTCAGGTCAAGCTTCACCTGGGAAACGGGCACCTGGGTGCTCGACCGCAGTTCCGAGGTTTCGTCGAAGGAGACAGCGATGGAAGAGCCAATCATTTCCGGCGTCGTGCAGGACACGGCCGAGGCCAAGATCACGGTGGTCGGTGTTGCCGACAAGCCCGGTATTTCCGCTGCGCTGTTCGAACCGCTCGCCGCGGCAAACATCAACGTCGACATGATCGTGCAGAACACCTCGAAAGAGGGTCGTACCGACATCTCGTTCACGGCGCCAAAAGCCGATTTGAAAAAGGCTCTCGAAATCGTCGAGGGGGTTGCGAAGGAAATCGGTGCCGACGACGTCACACACGTCGATTCGGTCGCCAAGATCTCGCTCGTCGGTGCCGGCATGAAGACCAGTCCGGGTATCGCCGCGAAAATGTTCCGCGTACTCGCTGCGGCCGACGTCAACATCGAAATGATCTCGACCAGCACCATCCGCGTATCGGTGGTGGTTGATTCGGCCAGCACCGAGGTCGCCATGCGCACGCTGCACACTGCGTTCGGCCTCGACAGCGGCCAGGCCTACTCGGCTCCGTTGCCAGAACGCAAGTGACGTCCGCGTCGCGGCGCGTCGGCAATACTTGAAACCCATGGCCCGTCGCCGCGCACAACTCGTTCCCTGGCGCGTCGCGGGAGGCGTTGCCGATGAACATGCGAACGCAGATGCCGTCGTTCGCGAAACCGGCTGGGTCTTCAACAACGAAACCGGTGACGACCTGACCCTCGGCGACTTCGTGATGTCGGGCAACAAGGAAGTCAATGCCTACATGCGCGTGTTCGGCATGAACGAACTCGACACCAACTCACTCTCGATTCTCGAGATCGGTTCGGGTATCGGGCGCATGACCTCGCGTTTCACCCGACGCTTTGCATCGGTCGTCGCGGCCGACGTCGACGCGGCATTCCTCGAGCGGTGTCGCGAAACGGTGTCGCGCCACGGCGAGGTGGAAAAACTGCGCACGGTCCACGTGGCGGACGGACATTCGATCGGCATCCCGAGCGAGTCGGTTGACGCCGTGTTCTCGTACATCACGTTGCAGCACTGTGCGCACGAAGATGCCCTGCAGTTGACCAACGAGGCACTGCGCGTCGTCAAGCCCGGCGGCACGTTGATGCTGAACTACCGCACGTGGGTTCCGGCCGACGTTCTGCTTCGGCCTGCGGGCGCAATCGTTCGTGCACTGTGGAAGACCAAGGTGCTCGGTCCGCGCATCGCACGACAGCGTTGGGCGACCCGTCTCGGTTGGCAGGCCAACCGAGTTGCGGTCGATGAGGTGCTCGGACTCGTGAATGCGAGCGGTCGCTCGTGCCGTGAGGTGCTGGTATTTCGCAATCCATCGCGACGAAATTTGCTTGCCTCGTCGCCGTCGAACGTGGGCGGGGTACGGCCCGAAGAGCGGCCGTTGCCACGTGCGAACAAGAGCCACTGGTGGTTAATTCTCAGGATTTCGCACTAGCCAGGGCGATAACCTGCCGCCCATGCGCGTAGGAGTCGTCGGAGCAACCGGCCAAGTGGGTGGCGTGATGCGCACCCTTCTCGAAGAGAGAAACTTCCCCGTCACCGAGATGCGGTACTTCGCATCGGCCCGATCCGCCGGCACGAAGTTGACGTGGAAGGGCGTCGACATCACCGTCGAAGATGCCGCCACCGCCGACGTATCGGGTCTCGACGTTGCGCTGTTCTCTTCAGGTGCCACTTCGTCGCGCGAACTCGCACCGCGCTTTGCCGCCGCCGGTGTCACGGTGATCGACAACTCGTCGGCGTGGCGCATGGATCCCGAGGTGCCACTCGTCGTGTCCGAGGTGAATCCCGAACAGGTGCACAACGCGCCAAAGGGCATCATCGCGAACCCCAATTGCACCACCATGGCTGCGATGCCGGTGCTCATGCCCTTGCATCGCAAGGCTGGTCTCGTACGCCTCATTGCAAGCACCTATCAGGCAGTCAGTGGCGGCGGTCTCGCCGGTGTCGACGAACTCGACTCGCAGGCAGCCGCAGTGGTGGCGGGTGCGCGCGAACTCACCTACAGCGGCGAAGCCGTTGCGTATCCGCAGCCGAAGAAGTTCGTTCGCCCGATCGCCTTCAACGTCGTGCCGTTTGCCGGCTCGCTCGTCGACAACGGCGAGTTCGAAACCGACGAAGAGATCAAACTGCGCAACGAAAGCCGCAAGATTCTCGGCATTCCCGATCTTCGCGTGTCGGGAACGTGTGTGCGCGTTCCCGTTTTCACCGGTCACTCGCTGTCGATCAATGCCGAATTTGCCCGCGACATCACCGTCGCCGAGGCGACCGAGTTGCTTGCCGATGCGCCAGGTGTCAGCGTGGTCGACGTTCCGAACCCCTTGCTCGCCGCAGGTGCAGACCCCAGTTTCGTTGGTCGCATCCGTCAAGACCGCTCGGTCGACGGAAACCGTGGACTCGTGCTGTTCGTGTCGAATGACAACCTGCGCAAGGGCGCGGCGCTGAACGCAATCCAGATCGCCGAACTTCTGATCAAGTAACCGATCCGGCAAACCAAACTCTTGTCGGGGTGACAGGATTTGAACCTGCGGCCTCGTCGTCCCGAACGACGCGCGCTACCAAGCTGCGCCACACCCCGTGTGATGCGCGGGTGAGCCTAGCGGGCGATTTCTTTTGCGGCGCGCTGCAGGCGAAGAGCGTCGAGGGGTTTGACGAGAAAAGCCTCGCAACCGCTGCGCTTGGCCATCTGCGCGTCGGCATCGCGGTCGAGAAGCATGAGAACCGGAATGTGCGGCAGTCGGCCGCCCGTTTCGTCGAGACGAAGGTTCATCGTGACGGCCATGCCACCCATCGAACCGATCTGCGAATCAAGCACCGCGAGATCGGGTGTTCGGGCGCTGACCGCCTCGGTGACGTCGCGGCCGTTGGAGCAGACGGTGAACGAAGTTTCTGGCGAGCCGAGGGCGGCGACGACTTCGTCGAGAACCCACTGGGCATCGGTGGCAACGAGAATGTGCACGACGGCGACTCTAGTCGGCGTCGCCGAGAACCGACCCAAGTCTGCGCAGGGCCGCGAGGGCGTCGAGGCGTTCGTCGAGAAGTTCGGGAACGATTCCCACGTTCCGTCTCGGCGTAGCCGGCCAGCGGTTTGCAAGGGGCAACAGGGCCGAGGCCTCGGCGTCGGCCTCCGCGTCGAGTCGGGCGAGATTGTCGACGAGTGTCGGGGGAATCGGAGGGCTGCCGGGGGGACGGCGAAGGTCGGCCGCGAATCGGGGCATCAGTCGGTTTGCCACGATCAGCGAGGCGGCGACGTTCTGCGCTTCGAGTTGTTCCATGAAGTACGTCGCTTCGGCGACGGGTTGAGGTTGTCCACTCGTCACAACGAAGTACCGAGTGTCGGGCTGGTGCAGCACGCGGTCGACGTCTTGTGCACGCTGTCGGAATCCTGCGTCGAGGCCCTGGAATGCGCGGAAGAATGCGAGCGCGTCATCGAGCGCCTGCGCACCCACTACGCGCGCAATGGTTCGCAATACGGGTTGGCTGACTGCGCTGACTGCACGCAACCCGATCGACGAAGGAGCGATGACAACGCGGTACAACGGATGATCGATGAAGCGCCGCAAACGTGCCGGTGCGCTGAGAAAATCGAGTGCTTGGCGGGTCGGCGGAGTGTCAACGATGACAAGGTCGAAGCGGTCATCGTCGTGCAGTTCGAAGAGCTTTTCGGCCGCCATGTATTCCTGCGTCCCGGAAAGGGCTCCCGAGATGTTGCGGTAGAAGAGGTTCGACCTGATTCGCGCTGCTTGTTCTGCATTGGGGCTGTACCTGTCGACAAGCGCATCGAAGGTCGTGCGTGTGTCCAGCATCAAGGCCCACAGTTCGCCCTCGGCATCGTCGACGGAAATACGTACCGGGTCGTTGCCGATCACGGTGCCGGCGCCGAAACCCAACGCGTCGGCAAGGCGTTTTGCGGGATCAATCGTGACAACAACAACGCGACGCCCGTGGATCGCGGCGCGCAGTGCAATGGCAGCCGACACGGTTGTTTTGCCGACGCCGCCGCTACCGGCGACCACGACGACGCGACTCGTCGCGAGCAACGCATCAAGAACGTCGTCGCTCATGACGTCGCCTCGCCGTGCAGGCGTTCGATCGCCGCCAGAAGATGTTCGGCACGGTCATCGATGGTCGCGGTGACATCGAGCGGCAGCGACAGACGGGGAAGTGGGAGGCGACGTTCGAGTTCGGCCACTGCGCGCCGCTGGCCGGCAATACGTTCGTTGCGGAAGTGAGCTGCGCGCACCTCGGGCAGATTTGGTTCGAGTTTCGCCGGAATGTCGAGAAGTTCGTTCTCGTCGAGACGATTGACGATGATCGGTGCAAGCTTCACGCCGATGTCTTCTTCCAGCGAGAACGCAGTTTCCACCGATTCGTTGACGGGCGTGGGTTCGGGAAGCGTGACGATGACGACCTGGCACCGCGTTTCATCGTTCAGCATTTCGAGTACGTCTTGTGCCTGCTGCCTGATTGGGCCGACGACAACCGATTCACCGAGGGCACGGGGGGTCCGCAACATCGTGAGGGCGTGACCCGCGGCCGGGCCGTCGACGACGATCACATCGGCAGCACCACTTCGCTCGAGTTGCTTGATCTTGCCGAGGACCAGGAGGTGGTCGATGCCCGGTGAGGCCGAGGCGACCACATCGACGATGCCGCTCGTGACGAGCCGACGTGAAATACGTCCCAGGCCCGAGCCGTCGAGGTACTCGGAAAGGGCATCGGCGGGGGTGATCGTGCGGGCCGAGAGACCCTCGTCGCGTGATGGATCAACGAGAAGAGGCTTGCCGTCGGTTTCGACCAGGAGCGCGGTCATGCCGATGCGACGGGCGGCAGTGACAAGCGCCGCAGCGACCGTGGATTTCCCCACGCCGCCTTTTCCCGCAACAATGAACACACGGGATGCGGACAAGAAACGTCTCGGGTCCACTCAACCTCCGAATGGATTTGGCGAAAGGACTGCAATGCGAAAACTCATCTTGTCAGTCGCATTGGGCGGATGCGCATTCTTCGGGCTCATCGATTCGGTGCGCGCTGCGGAAGGAAGCGGAAACGATGCCGCCGAAGCCGCCGCTGCGGCCCTCTTACCCGTCGACGTGCAGGAAGTGAGCGGTCTCCTCGACGAGATCCAGGTCGACGCGATCGAAAAGGCCCTCGATCGATCGGCCGAAGCCGGCTCGCAGGCGCTGATTCTGCAGGTGAATACCCGCGGTGCAGTCGTTTCGCGCGAGCGCATGGCGGAACTGCTCGAGAACATTGCCGCAGCCGACGTTCCCGTGGCGATCTGGGTCGGGCCGTCGGGTTCGCGTCTCTACGGCATGGCCGCGCAGATGTTGGCGGCAGCCGATGTCACCGCGATGGCACCCGGTTCGCGAATCGGACGAATGGGCACCCCCGTCACTGCCGAGGGTGTCACGTTCGATTTCGGTTCGAGCACGGACCTGCTGCAGAACGAGACCCTCGGTTTTGCCGACGCACGAAAGACCGGTGCGCTCAAGTTCGCAAGCAACGACGAAGGTGTGCCCGTGTTGAAGAACATGGTGTTCACGCTCGACGGGCTGAACGTCGATGGCAAAATGCTCGACACCGTTGCTGAATCGCTCGATGGGTCGGGTCAGGTTGTGCGCGAAGCCACCACGGTTCGCTTCTTCAAACTCGGTCTCGTGCCGCGACTGTTCCACACGGTCGCCAGCTCGCCCGTCACCTACCTGTTGCTCGTCATTGGACTGTCACTGCTGATCTTCGAGTTCTTCACCGCGGGCATCGGAATCGCCGGTCTCGTTGGCGCGGCATGTTCCGTTCTTGCCTGTTTCGGTCTCGCCGAACTGCCGGTCCGTGGCCTTGCTCTTGCAGCGATCCTCGTTGCGATGGTCGCATTCGCCGTCGACGTGCAGGTGGGGGTGCCGCGATTGTGGACCGGGGTCGGCCTTGCGCTTCATACGGCCGGCTCGTTGTTCTTGTTCCGGGACGTCGATGGAACGTCGTTGCGGCCGTCGTGGATCACCCTTCTCGTCGGTGTGGGCGGCGCCGCTTTGACGTACATCGTCGGCATGCCCTCGATGACCCGAACCCGGTTCGGTACCCCGACAATTGGCCGCGACTGGATGGTGGGGTCGCAGGGCGTCGCCATCGATGACATTTCACCCGAAGGAACGGTGCGGGTCCACGAGGCCTCGTGGCGAGCCCGAACGAACCGCGCCACACCGATTGCCCGCGGGGCAATGGTCAACGTGGTCGCCATCGACGGTGTCACACTCGAAGTCGAACCCCTCGAGGGAGCGGCCAAGGACTACCGCGAACGCCGCTGATTTCATGCTGAATGCAGGCTGAAAGGGAACTTTTCGTCCCTTGTGATGGCCGACTGCCTGCCGTAAGGTGAACCTCAGGGATTTGGAGGGGACAGTGGCGCTACGCCGCGAAGAAGAACAGGGGCGTTCCGGGCTTGCTTGGCAACGCCAGGCGAAGTGCAAGGGTGCGCTGGCCGAGGCCTTCTTTCCCCCTGTGCGCGTCGAGACCAAAGACGAACGCGACTATCGCGAGGCTCGGGCCAAGAAAGTGTGCGCGGCATGTCCGGTCGTCACCCAGTGCCTCGATCATGCGGTGCGTTCGGGCGAAGTGCACGGCATCTGGGGCGGATTGAACGAAATCGAGCGCCGCAACCTGCGCCAGCAACCGTAATTATTTTTTTCCAACGATCAGAGACCGTGGTCTTCACAGACGCGGTCCGGCAATGCGAACGTCGCCACGTCGGCGGGTAATACCACGGGCATCCAATGCCTCGGCGAGAGGAATCGCGTATTTGCGCGACGTGCCGAGCGCTTCACGAAACTCACTTGCGCCGAATCCCGTCGGTTGTGATGCGAGCAAGCGACGTGCGGCCTCGTGGGCGCCGTCGAGCGCCGATGCAGCGAAATGAATTCCATCGAGGCTGACGATGCGACCGGTCTGTACGAGACGGCGAAGTTCGTCGCGATCGAACATCTTCGAGTCGGGTGGTGCGAACGGCGACGCCTCGAGCGCATCGAGAATCGGGCTGTGCAGCTGTTGTGATGGTGCTTTGTCGGGTGAATAGATCCGTCCGTTTTCGATCACTGCGTCCGCGGGTCGCAAGGTTCTAGCGGCCTGGCGCCGCGAGTCGTCGAGGCTCGACAGGTCGACGCCACGCTCACCTGCCCCACGAACCATGCCGAGCAATTCGTCGCGGGCAGCCGTCAGCATTGCGGCACTGAACAACACGTCGTCGACGGTGGGATCGTGGACCTGGCCGGTGCGCAGAAAGATTTCCTTCGTGCCGACAATGCCACGACGTTCGACCAGACGCGTGACGTCGCTGCTCGGGTCGGCTTTCGACATGCGCGTCGTCGGGTCGATTTCGATCACGATTCCGCCGGCAACGGTTTCGTCGCGCCCGGTTTCGCGAATGACGAATCGATCGTGCGGTGCGAGCGCAAGGGGCTTCGAGACGAAAACCCGTGCATGCCCCGATGATCCGGGAGCAATCTCTTCCGCGCCGATCAACCTGATTGTCGCGGGCAGTTCCTCGGTGCCGACGTACAGCAGAAAGTTCCCGCGACGGGTCAGAGCGTGGCGAAGTGCGGGAAGTACGTGGATCTCGGCATCGAAGGTGTCGGCCATCCACCACTCGTCGGGTCGAACAATTTGACCTCCGCGTTCGACGTCGTCGTGGCCGACCCCGGAAAGATTGATGGCAAGACGCGTTCCCGGCCGGCCGACTTCGATGTCGTGGCCGCGTGACTGAAGTCCACGCACACGTGCACGCCGGCCGGCGGGTAACACCACGACTTCGTCGCCGCGCGCGAGTGTCGCATCGAGCAAGGTTCCCGTGACGATGGTGCCCGCACCGGCGGAGGCGAATGCGCGATCGATCCAAAGTCGTGGTCGTGTGCCGGTGCTTGCAGCCCTCAGGGGAAGTGCATCGAGTTGGTGACGCAAAGCGGCGATTGTCGTCGGGTCGCCGATGCTGGTGCGCACGATTGTCGCGTCCCCGAGGAACGATCCATCGACCCGGTGGCGAACCAATGACTCGACCGAATCGATGGTGTCGGACCTGACGAGGTCGCACTTTGTGATTGCAATCACGCCGTGCGCAACGCCGAGGAGACGGAGAATTTCGAAGTGCTCTTCGGTCTGGGGCATCCAACCTTCGCGTGCGTCGACAACGAGCAGGCACCCATCGATGCCTCCGACGCCCGCCAGCATGTTGCGCAGAAACCGAACGTGTCCCGGAACGTCGATGAACGAGAGTTCATCGACGTGGGCAAAGCCGAGGTCGATCGTCAGACCACGACGCTTTTCCTCGGCCAGTCGGTCGGTGTCGACTCCCGTCAGTGCGCGAATGAGCGATGTCTTGCCGTGGTCGACGTGGCCGGCTGTGGCGATGACGGCCATGTTCAGCCCAGCGAATTGATGGCTGCGGCAATGAGTTGGTCGTCGGCCGGAGAAACCGAGCGCAGATCGAGCACGGTGGTGTCGCCGTCGCGTCGCGCAATCACCGGTGGTCGCAGTGCGCGCAGCGCCGCAAGGTGATCGCCCTCGAGTGCGATGCCGGCCGACGGAATGGCGGCACCGGGGGTGCTCCCTGCGCCGGGTACCGACTCGAGGTCGACGACCAGTCCCGTTGTGCGGGCGGCGTCGACGATGCGATGCGCACGATCGCGGATCGAGGCAACTGATGCGGTTGCCATCGCCCAGAACGGAATCACTTCGCACGCGGACTTGTCGATGAATGCGAGCAGCGTGCGCTGCAGCGCGATCAATGTCTGTCCACCCGGCCGCAGCGCGCGCATGAGTGGGTGCGTGCGACATGCAGCGACCAGGTCGGCTCGGCCGGCGATGATTCCGCATTGCGGGCCGCCCACCAACTTGTCGGCACTGAACGTGACGAGTGCGGCACCTTCGGCAAGCGCCTGGCGCGCTGCAGGCTCGGCATGCAGCCACTGTGGCGGAGGGCCATCAACCCACGGGCAACGTGAGTCGAGAAGACCCGAGCCGATGTCGGACACCACGGGAACACCGAGGCCTGCAAGGTCGCGCAAATCCGCCTGTTCGGTGAATCCGTCGATGTGGAAGTTCGACGGGTGTACGCGCATGATCAACGCGACGTCGTTGCCGCGTTTGGAAATTGCACGCTCGTAGTCGGAGACCCGTGTTTTGTTGGTCGTCCCGACGTCGACGAGTCGGGCGCCCGACTGTTCGAGCACCTCGGGGATGCGAAACCCACCGCCGATTTCGACGCTTTCACCGCGTGACACCGCAACATCACGGTCGGCGGCGAGTGCGGCAACAACAAGCAAGACGGCTGCCGCATTGTTGTTGACGACGATTGCGTCCTCGGCCCCGGTGAGTTCCGCGACGAGTGATGCGATTGCAGTTTGGCGCGACCCGCGCCGACCATCGGACAGATCGAACTCGAGCGACGTCGCACGCGCGGCACCCTCGAATCCGAAGAACGCAGCGTCGAGCGGGGCCCGACCGAGGTTTGTGTGCAGCAAGACCCCCGTGGCGTTGACGACGGGTTGAACCAATGCAAGTTCGAGGCTGCGCGCGATGTTCTTCGCAGTCGATTCGAATTCGTGGCCGCTTGCGATTGCAAGACGTGCGGCGCGCACGACAAGAGCCCGTGGCAGCGTCGAATCCGAGGCTATTTTGCGAGCCAGGGCATCGACCGACGGCGGACGTTCGTTCACCCGCGCCAACCTAATGGCAGTCCCGTTCGGTGGCTAGCCTGCGGGGCAGTGGTCATTTTCTTCGTCATCTTTGTGGCACTTCCGCTTGCGGAGATTTACGCACTCATCAAGATCGGCTCGTGGTTCGGCGTGTTCCCCACGATCGCCCTCCTTCTTCTGGTTTCGGCCCTCGGTGCCGTGCTCGTGAAGCGCGAGGGCTTGAGGGTCCTGCGTCGGATGCAGGAACAAGTGGTGGCGGGCAAGATGCCCTCGAATGAAATCCTCGACGGTGTTTGCCTGCTGCTCGCCGGGATGCTGCTGCTCGTGCCCGGCTTCGTCACCGACGCGGTCGGCTTGCTGTTGTTGCTCCCCCCGTTCCGCGTACTGCTGCGCTCGGCACTCAAGCGTCGCAACGGCAAGAAGCTGCGGATCGTCGCCACGTACAGTGGTCGCATCGTGAACAACGGACACATCCACGATGTGCACGGAACGTACGACAACCGAACACCTCCGAAGGAACTCGAACCGTGAAACACCGTGCATCGAACGACCGCGAAATTCACGATGACGTCCCCGTCAAGCCCGCTGCAACCGTCATGCTGGTACGCGACGACGATGCGACACTCGACATCGAAGTCTTCATGTTGCGACGCACGTTGAAAGCGGTCTTTGCCGGAGGCATGTACGTGTTCCCCGGCGGCAAGGTCGACGACGTCGATGGTGGCGATCACATCGAACACCTCTGTGACGGTCTCACCGATGCCGAAGCCAGTCGACTGCTGCAGCTGCCGGCAGGCGGACTCGCGTACTGGGTTGCTGCAATTCGTGAATGTTTCGAAGAGGCGGGGGTCTTGTTGGCCCGACATGCCGCGACCGGCGAACCGGTGCGGTTCGACGACCCCGATGTCGCCGATCGCTTCACGGGCTACCGCCATCGTGTTCACGACGGAAGTCTCGGCTTGCACGAGCTGTGCGACCTCGAGGGGATTCGTCTTGCGACCGATGCGATTCGTTACGTCAGTCACTGGATCACCCCGAAGGGCGAAGTTCGCCGCTTCGACACCCGTTTCTTCCTGGCGCGTGCACCGCAGGCGCAGGACCCACTGCACGACGACGGCGAAACAATCGAAAGTCTGTGGGTGTCGCCCACCGACGCCCTCGAAAGATTCAAGCGCGGTGAGCTGGCCATGATCCCGCCGACGATCCGCAACCTCGAGTTCCTTGTTCCGCACGGAACTGCCGACGAGGCCCTCGAAGCGGCGACGAAGGTGGGTATTCCACCTGCGATCATCCCGCGACTCCGTGTCGATGCCGATGGCAAGGTCACGGCCGTGGTGATGCCCGATGAAGCGGGCTACGACGACTTGCCCGACTGAACCAACCCGTTCGTCATGAGCGCGGTCGAACCGACACCGCGACACCATCGTGGTCGTCGCGTGCACTACAGCCCGCCATTGCATCGACCGACACAGTTTGCTCGGCAATTCGCGCGGCGATTTCGTTGAAAACGCGGGCTGCCTCGCCGGTGCCGTGAAACGCAACGGGTTCGCCCGCGTCGCCGCCCGCAGCAACGGTGGCTTCGATGGGCACCTGACCCAATAGTTCGACACCGATTTCGTCGGCCAGTGCACGTCCGCCGCCGACCCCGAAGAGCGCGTACGACTCACCGTGGTTGCAGCGAAATTCGCTCATGTTCTCGATGACGCCCGCGACGCGCAGAAAACTTCGCCGTGCCATGTCGGCTGCACGGATGGCAACCTTCTGGGCCGAGATCGCCGGAGTGGTGACAATGACCAGATCGGTGCGCGGCAACATGCGCGCGAGACCCATCTGCACGTCGCCGGTTCCGGGGGGCATGTCGATGAGGAGGTAGTCGAGGTGTCCCCAGTGCACGTCGTTCAAGAACTGCTCGACGGCTTTTGTGAGCATGAGACCGCGCCACATGAGCGCAGTTCCTTCGTCTTCGACCAGCATTCCCGTTGAGACGACCTTGAGCAGTCCGGCGCCGATACGACGCTCGTTCGGAATGATCATCGGCTTGTCGCGTCCGTCGACACGTTCGGCCTGCAGCCGGTCGGGGATACCGAGCATGCGTGGGATCGAAAATCCCCAGATGTCGGCATCGAGCACACCGACGGTTGCGCCACGTGCGGCAAGTGCGGCGGCGAGATTCACGGTGACCGAGCTCTTGCCCACCCCACCCTTGCCGCTGGCGATCGCAAGCACCCGCGCGCCGACGGGCACTGCAGTGTCGGTGGCATCTTCGTGTGCTTTCCAGCGCGCGCGCGTCATGACGGCACTGCGCTCATCGGCCGTCATTTCTCCCCAGTCGATGATGACCTTTGTGACCGCCGGATGAACCTCGAGTCGTGATTCGATGTCCTTTTTCAACTGGGCGCGGAGGGGGCAGCCCTTGATGGTGAGCTTGAAGCCGATGTGGACGACCCCATCGGAGCCCACCGTGACATCACCCACCATGCCGAGGTCGACCACGTTGTCGCCCAATTCGGGGTCGATGACGGCCCGGAGAAGGTTGCGCACCGCATCGGCCGTCGGCAGGAGCCCCCCGCCCTGCCCGTCGGCGCCCGGGTTTTTGTTAGGTGCGCTTTCCATGCCCCAAATGTATCGGTATCATTTTTTCCATGATCACTCTCACCGATGCAGCAGCAACGAAGGTCAAGCAACTGCTCGAGGCCGAGGGCGCAAACGACCTCGCACTCCGCGTGGCGGTCCGCCCGGGTGGATGTTCGGGTTTCTCCTACGAGATGTACTTCGATGGCGACGTTGCCACCGATGACACCCTTGCAACCTTCGGTGACGTCAAGGTGATCGTCGACCCGGCGTCGGCTCAGCTACTCGAGGGCGCAAGCCTCGATTACAAGGACGGCCTGCAAGAGGCCGGCTTTGCAATCAACAATCCCAACGCAACCCGCACCTGCGGTTGCGGCAACAGCTTCAGCTGATTCCGTTGCGGGCAAACACGGCCCGCACCTCCTCGGCATCGAAAATTGCATCGAGCCGGTCCACCAGCACGCCCTGTGCGTCGGTGATGAACAACGCAGGTTCGTAGGTCATCTTGTAGTCGGTCACGGCCTTGGCAGCAGTCGTCGCGGTGCGGTCGGTGTAGATCTCGGCGTGGACGAAGGTGACCGCATCGCCGACCCGTTCGCGAACGTCGAGAATCGCATCGAGTGCCGGTGAGCATGTTCCTGTTTGGCAGTAGGCCGGCGTGCCGAGCAGGTAGGCAACCGGCTTGCCCATCGCGAGGGCGTCGCGCAGCGAGACGTCGTGCAACGGACACGCCGGCTCGCGCGTGCACACCGGGTCGACATCGCGTGGGTCGGCCATGGTCGGAGTGTCGACGGGCGGCAACGGATCACCGACGAGGGGGATTGCGACTTCGCCGCGATCGAAAAGCTGAATTGACGACCCGGGCTGGTCGCTGCCGATCAGGTTGACCACGTACAAGCCGACCTTGTCGATCGTCACTTCGAGTGGCCAATACGGCTGAGGGACGTCGGTGACGTGTGATGCAACGATGAGCGGGTCGTCGAATCCGATCCCGTTGCCGTCGATGTCGGTGATGCCGAAACTCAGGCTGTCGGGAATGTCGACACCGCTGTCGGTGGTCAGTACGCCATCGGCACCGGCGAGAGAAAAGGGCAGTCGCAGTCGACCCGGAACGAGTACATCACCCGGGAACCGCTTGACGAGGTTGACGCCGGAGAGATCGGGGCCTGCGCCGCCGTTTCCTCCACCGCAGGCTGCAAGAAACGAGGGCGCGACGAACGTCGCGGCGCCGACGCCGATACCACGTGCAAGGAACTGTCGACGCGAGAGATTCCCCATGCGGGAACTATAAGGTTGCGTCATGGCAGCAAAGAAAGTCACGTCAAAGAAGGCCGCAACAAAAAAGGCCGCGCCGAAGGCATCGAAGGCGAAAAAGTCGACCGCGAAGAAGTCGACAGCCGCAAAGCCTGCGGCGCCGGTGGGTCCGTACACGCCGGTCGTGCGCGCGGGTGATTGGGTGATCGTGTCGGGCCAGCTCGGATTGAAGGACGGCGTGATGGCAAAGGGAGTCTCTGCGCAAACCGCCCAAGCCGTGGTCAACTTGAAGGCTCGTCTCGCCGAGGCGGGAGTCACCATCAACGACGTGAAAAAGACCCTGTGCTTCCTCACCGACATGGACACGTTTGCCACGTTCAACGAGGCCTATGTGGCGGGATTCGGAAAGAGCAGGCCCGCCCGCAGCACCATCGGTGTGGCGTCGTTGCCGGCCGGCGGACAGGTCGAAATCGAAGCCTGGGCGTACAAGCCGCTACGGTGA
>CAZKVD010000018.1:0-23631 GCA_964556145.1 uncultured Bifidobacterium sp.
CATCATCAACGACTGCGGTGCGAAGGCCTTCATCACCTCGAAGTACAAGGCCGACCAGGCTGCCGAGGTCGCGGGCGAAATCCCGAATGCAGCACTGCGGTTGATGCTCGACGGCACGATCCCGGGTTTCGAATCCTTCGAGTCGGCCGTTGCTGCGCAACCCGCGACTCCACTGCCCGAACTCATCGGCGGCATGGACATGCTCTACTCCTCGGGCACGACCGGCAAACCCAAGGGTGTTCTCGGCACTTTCCCGCGCAACGAACTCGGCCAGCCGAACGGCGTTGCTGCTCTGTCGTCGATGCTCTTCGGTGTCACCGACCAGTCGATCTACCTGTCTCCCGCGCCGCTGTACCACGCTGCCCCACTGCGCTTCAATCTTGCGGTGCACTTCATCGGGGGCACCACTGTGATCATGGAGCACTTCGACGCCGAGGAATACCTGTCGCTGATCGAGCGTTACAAGGTCACGCACAGTCAGCTCGTTCCGACGATGTTCGTGCGCATGTTGAAACTTCCTGCCGATGTGCGCAAGCGCTACGACACTTCGTCGCTGCAGTGCGCCATCCACGCCGCAGCGCCGTGCCCGGTCGAGGTCAAGCGTCAGATGATCGAGTGGTGGGGCCCGGTGATCCACGAGTACTACGCGGGCACCGAAGGAAACGGCTTCGTCTACTGCAACTCCGAAATGTGGCTGTCACACCCGGGAACGGTCGGCAAGGCGATCCAGGGCGTCGTTCACATCTGCGACGAGAATGGCGAAGAGGTGCCGTCGGGTGAATCGGGCACGGTGTTCTTCGAAAGCGGCACCGTCTTCGAGTACCACAACGATCCGGAGAAGACGAAGAGCTCGCGCGATCCCAAGGGACGGGGATGGTCAACGCTCGGCGACGTCGGGTACCTCGACGCCGACGGCTTCCTGTACCTCACCGACCGCAAGGCCTTCATGATCATCTCGGGCGGGGTCAACATCTATCCACAAGAGTCGGAGAACATCCTCATCAACCACCCGAAGGTCGCCGACGTTGCCGTCTTCGGAGTCCCCAACGAAGAGTTCGGCGAAGAGGTAAAGGCCGTCGTTCAGCCCGTCGCCATGCCCACAAGCGACGACGAGGCGAAGGCGCTCGAGCGTGAGCTCATTGCGTTCTGCCGTTCGCAGCTGGCCGACCTGAAATGCCCCCGTTCCGTCGACTTCCGCCCGGAGTTGCCGCGTCATCCAACCGGCAAGCTCTACAAGCGGCTGTTGAAGGACGAGTACTGGAAGGCCGCCGGCCGCTCGATCTGAGTCGCGCCCAACGATGACACTCCGACAACACCCGTTCTTCGAGTGGACGGGCATCCATGCCTTCGCGCATCGCGGAGGTGCAAGTGACGCAGCGGAGAACACTCTCGCCGCGTTTCAGCATTCAGTCGATCTTGGCTTCACCTACATGGAGACCGACGTTCATGCGACCGCCGACGGTGTTCTTCTGGCCTTCCACGACGATGATCTGCGTCGCACGTGCGGCATCGAGGGACGCATTTCCGAAATGTCCTACGACGACGTTCGTCACGCGCGCGTCGACGGCCGCGAACCAATCCCCACGTTCGACGAACTGGTGACCACCTGGTCGCATCTGCGATGGAACATCGACTGCAAAGCCGACAGCGCCCTTCCGCATCTCGTCACGGCGCTGCACACGCACAACATCCTCGACCGCGTCTGCCTTGGCTCCTTCAGCGACAAACGCCTTCGAACCCTGCGTTCGGAACTCGGCCGCGGAGTCGCCACCTCCCTCGGGCCAAAAGGTGTCGCGCGACTGCGGCTCGCCGTGTCGCTGGGCCGTTCCATTCGATTTCCTGACGGCGTGCATGCGGTTCAGATTCCCCCGAAACAAGGCCCCATCCCACTGCACTCCGAGCGCTTCATCGAGATCGCACATTCGTCGGGTCTGCACGTGCACTACTGGACCATCGACGACCCCACCCAGATGAATGAACTCGTCGACCGCGGCGCCGACGGAATCATGACCGATCGGCCGGCAGTATTGCGCGAAGTACTTCAGTCACGGGGCCGCTGGTGAGCCCCGCCCTTTCATTCGTAGGAATTTCGAAAACGTTCGACGACGGCACCCAAGCGCTCGACAATGTCTCCTTCGACGTTGCTCCCGGCGAGTTCGTCTCGATCGTTGGCCCTTCGGGCTGTGGAAAGTCGACGCTGCTACGGATCGCATCGGGCCTCGACTCAGCCACCTCGGGTGCCGCCAATCTGCCCGACCGCAACGTGGGCTACGTGTTCCAGGATGCGACACTGTTGCCGTGGCGTACGGTCGCGGCAAACGTCGCGTTGTTCGCCGAACTGCGCGGCACTCCCGCCGACGAACTTTCGAACCGCGTCACCGAGGCGATTGCGCTCGTCGGACTTGCGGACTTCGCCGACAAATATCCCTGGCAACTGTCGGGCGGCATGAAGATGCGTGCCTCACTCGCCCGGTCGTTGGTGTTGCGCCCCCCGGTGTTTCTCTTCGACGAACCATTCGGAGCACTCGATGAAATCACCCGTGAGCGTCTCAACGACGAACTGATGTCCATCTTCGCCACCGCGGGCTTTGCCGGGCTCTTCATCACCCACTCGATCGCCGAAGCGGTGTACCTGTCGACCAGGGTCCACGTCATGTCACCGCGGCCCGGACGCATCACGGACACGTTCGAGATTCCTTTCGGGGCGACGCGTCAGCATGACCTGCGTTTCGAACCGGCATTCGGTTCCCTGTGCCGCGACATCTCCCATGCCATGCGGGAGTCCGCCCCGTGACCTCACGGCGACGTCGTACGTTCGATGCGGTGGCAGGGCCACTGATCGTGTTCGTGCTCTTCCTTCTTGCGTGGTACGCGCTTTCCGGCGTCGTACTGCCCGAGGAAAAACGGTTCCTTCTTCCCACGCCGCATCGCGTCATCACCGAAGGTTTCGGCGTGTGGCACGCGGGAGACGATCGCGGTCTCTACCCCATTCTCCGCTCGCTCTGGGACAGCGCCAAGATCGCACTGCTCGGCTTGCTGTTGTCGATTCTGATCGGCACCACCTTGGCCACCCTGATGAGCCTGCGACCATGGTTCGAGCGGGCAACGTGGCCTTACCTCGTCGCAATTCAGTCGGCTCCCGTCCTGGCGCTGACTCCGCTCATTCGCGCACTGATCGAGGGTGTCACCGCACAGCGCCTATTCGTCGTCGTGTTGATTTCGATCTTTCCCATCGTTTCGAACACGTTGTTCGGCCTCTTGTCGGCCGATCCGGCCCAACACGATCTCTTCACACTCCAGGGAGCATCGCGTCGTCACCGATTGATGAAGCTGCAATTTCCCGCAGCCCTGCCGAACATCTTCCTCGGACTTCGCGTGTCGGCGGGCCTCGCGGTCATCGGAGCCGTCGTCGGAGACTTTTACTTCCGTCAGGGAGGAACGGTCGGCATCGGCGCACAGATCGACCTGTATCGCCAACGTCTGTGGGGCCCTGAACTGATCGCCTCGATCATTGTCGCCAGCCTTCTCGGCCTCGCGGTCTTTCTGTTCTTCGGGTGGTTGGGTCGACGATCGATCGGTAAATGGCACCGCCAGACGCGCGGCTCCTGACAGAATCAACGGGACCCCGACCAAAGGATCACCCATGCGCGCCCGCTACGCAGTCGCACCCCTTGCTTGCCTCGCACTTCTCGCATCGTGCGGTGGAGACTCGAAATCCTCCTCGGATGCCGGATCCGGTGACGGCGTTCTCGCCGGCGTGTGTCCCGACACTGTTGTTTTCCAGACCGACTGGAATCCCGAAGCGGAACACGGCTTCCTCTACAACCTTGTCGGCGAGGGTTACGAAGTCGATGCGAAAAATGCGGCGGTGAAAGGCCCCCTGTGGTCGGAGGGTGTCGACACCGGAGTCGCCGTCGAGGTGCGTTCGGGCGGACCAGCGATCAGCTTCTCGCCCGTGATCTCCGAGATGTACACCAAGCCCGAAATTCTCCTGGGTTTCGTCTCGACCGACACCCAGATTCGTCAATCAGTTGAGTTCCCCACGAAGGCCGTCATCGCGCCGTTCAACATCAATCCGCAGATCATCATGTGGGATCCCGCCACGTATCCCGACGTCAAAGAAATTGCCGATTTGAAGGCCGCCGGCGTCAAGGTCCGCTCGTTCCAGGGAGTGTCGTACATCAAGTACCTCGTGAACTCCGGCATTCTCGACGAGTCGCAGATCGACGCCACCTACGACGGCACCCCCGCTTCGTTCATCGCTGCCGGCGGCAAGGACGCACAGCAGGGCTTCGGTACTTCCGAGCCCTTCCTTTACGAAAACGTTCTCGAGGAGTGGGCGAAGCCGGTTTCGTATCAGTACGTCCATGACACCGGCTGGACCACCTATGCGCAGTCGCTCGCAGGAACACCCGAGGTCATCGAAGCAAACACCGACTGCCTCGCCAAGCTCGTGCCCATCATTCAGCGCTCACAGGCCGAATTCGTTGCGAACCCGGAACGCGCCAACGCAGTCATCCTCGACGCCGTCGAGCAAATCAACAACGGATGGGTTTACACCGCCGACCAGGCCGCCGCGTCGGTCGCCAAGCAACTCGACGACAAGTTGGTGGCCAACAGCCCCGATGGAACCTTGGGTTCGTTCGACCTCGACCGGGTGACCGACTTCATCACGAAGGCCACTCCGATCTTCACCGCCGAAGGCGAGAAGGTCAAAGAAGGCCTCGCCCCGGGCGACCTGGTGACCAACGAGTTCATCGATCCGAGCGTGTCGCTCGAAAAGTAATCAGGCGTCGCGCGCGGCACCCTGTCGCTTGACGATTGGCTCCTTGTCGCTCCACGGGAAGTTGATCCACATGTCGGTTCGCTTCCACACGTAGTCGCAGGTGATCACCGATTTGGGCTTCTCGTAGAGTGCGGCGATCCGCGATTCAGCCACGCGGCCTTTGCAGAATTCCTTCACGAGTTTCAGCGTGTGCCCGGTGTCGGCCACGTCATCGACGATCAGAATCTTTGCGTCGCTCACATCGACAAAATCCGGCACGGGGGGCAGGATCATCGGCATGTCGAGACGCTCATCGACGTCGGTGTAGAACTCGACATTCATCGTGTATGTGTTCTTCACTGACAATGCGTAGCCAAGGGCTCCGGCCAGGAAGAGTCCGCCGCGCGCGATGGCAAGAATCATGTCGGGCTCGTATCCGGACTTGGCAACGTCGCGCGCAATCTCACGCGATGCTTCGCCGAAACCGTCCCAAGTCAATATTTCGCGCTCGTTGCTCACGCCAACTCCCTCTTTGAACCGAATTTAGCCGTTCACGCTTCGTAGGGGCAATGTCGACAACCGCTGGAACAACAGCGACCGCGCGATGCGAGAAAGACAGCCGTCATCACGCTGCGCTTCGTCAATGGATCGATGTAGACGGGATCCCCGCGATCGATCGCCTCACCATGAGTCTTCAGAATCTTTTCCACCAGCTTCGGGTCGCGGGGCATTCGGTGCGGCAGGGGGCTGCCGATGTGATCCGGCCGCAGAGGTGCGAAGCGTTCGATCACGTCGGCCAACCTACCGACGCGACACCCGGCGCCTAACATCGGCCTCATGCGAACCGAGTCATCGGTGAAGGGCGCCCACGTCACAACAACCTTTCGGGCATTTCGTTTCGGCGCCATCGACCCAAGCGTGAGAATCACTCCCGACGCCGCCGTCATGGCCACCCACACACCGCTCGGGCCCGCCTGGGTTGCCACCGACCTCGCCGGATGCGTCTCGATGGGAGGTCCCGGTGCATCGTTAGCCGAACAACGACGACCCGACCCCGCAGGGCTCCGAGACGACTTTCAGTCGCTGGCACCCGCCCATCCCGTGGTTGATCGCCTTCAACATCGGTTTGCCCCCGTGCGCATCGGTTCATCGGGCGACGTCTACAAGGCCTCACTCACCGCGACGCTCGGCCAACGCATCACCGCCGCCGAGGCAGTCAACCAATGGGCTCGACTCTGCCGGTCGATGTCGACCTCCATCGACACACCGTTCGGACCATTGTTGACGCCGCCCGATCCGTGTCAACTCGCCGCCATGGCGCCCCACCAGTTGCACATTCACGGAATCGAGGAAAGCCGTGCGCGCACAATCATCGGCATTGCCAAAGTTTTTGCCCGACCCGGCTCACACCAGGTCGACCCGGCGGGGGCCCTTCGTCGAATCCGTGCCGAGGTTCCTCGATTCGGCCCATGGACGCAAGCCCTCGTCGAGGCCGAAGCCCTGGGCAACCCCGACGCGGTTGCAGTCGGCGACTTTCACCTGAAAAACGTCGTCGCCCACGCCTTGTGCGGAAAACCACGGGGAACCGACAACGAAATGATCGCAGCCCTTCACCCGTATGCGGGCCAACGGGGCCGCGTGCTCATGTGGCTTGCTTTGGGTGGAATCGCAGCACCCAAGTTCGGTCCGCGGCGGCGGAACATCGACATTCGGCGATACTGAGACTGCTTCAGCGACTCGCGGCAAGCATGGCGTCGCGGACAGCCCAGAATTCCGGCCAGCTCTTCGACACGACGGCCGGGTCGTCGACGCTGATCCCGGGGATGCGGCCCGCCAACACGGCGAAGCTCATCGCCAATCGGTGATCGTGGTGGGTTCCAAGATGCGCTCCACGCAACGGTGATGGTTCGATCATCAAGCCGTCGCTCATCTCGGTCACGTGCGCGCCGCACTTTGCAAGCTCCCGCGCGAGGTCACCCAGACGATCGCTCTCCTTGGCCCTGATGAAACCCACGCCGCGGATACGTGACGGTTCTGCGGCAAACAGCGTCACGACGGCGAGGGTGGGAACGAGGTCGGACATGTCGACCATGTCGACGTCGATGCCACGCAATGCATGTTCAAGATTGCGCCGCACGGTGACCGAGGTCGAGCCCCACTCGACCTCGCAACCCATGCGACCCAACATCTCGGCGAAGCCGGCGTCACCCTGCAACGAATCGGCCGTGAGGTTCGGCACGGTTACTGCCCCACCACACACCGCGGCCAGCGCCAGCGGGTACGAAGCCGACGACGCATCGGGCTCCACTGAATAGAAGCGTGGTGTGTAGGCACCCTCGGGGACGACGAACACCCGGCCATTTTCAAGATCCTCCACGGTGGCCTCGACGCCGAATTCACGCATCACGGCGATTGTCATCTCGAGATACGAATCAGAAACGCGCTTACCGGCAACGACGACGCGCAGCCCACCTCGTAGGTACGGAGCAACCAACAACAGGGCTGTCGTGAACTGACTCGACACTCCACCCGGAATCTCGATCTCCCCGCCACGAAGTCCTCCGGCAGCGACCTCGACGGGAAGGTGCCCCGGATCACCGATTGGATTCACATGGGCACCCAACTTCACCAGCGCATCATGCAGGTCCGCCATGGGCCGACCCCGCAGGGCCTCACCACCGTCGATGATGGCCGCGGTGGATCGCAGCGCACAGAGCGCGGTCAAGAATCGCGATGTGGTGCCGGCCAAGCCTGCATCGATGCGCGCAAAGCGGGTGGAGGCGACGTCGAGCCCCGTCAAAAAACGGTACGTACCGCCGCCGAGGTCTTCGATCTCGATGCCGAGTGCGCGCAGCCCGTGGATCATGGCAACGGAATCGTCGCCATCGGGAACGTTGGAAATTGATGCACCCTCACCGGCAAGGGCCGCACAAACCAGCGCACGGTTGGCAATGCTCTTCGACCCCGGCACTGCGACGGTGGCGTTCAATGTCACGTCGAAAACAGGAAGCTCGCCCGACATGCGAGTCACCGACCCGGCTTGAAACCGCGCGCGATCAATCCGCCGCGGAAAAGCTCGACGTGGGTGTTTTCCACCAGCACGACCGCCACGCCACGATCACCCTCGGCCGAGTGAACAACTTCGAAATTGGCCAGGTTGACGTTGAGTTCGGCTGCAAGCGTGAAGATCTCGGCTGCCGAACCGGGGCGGTCGGGAATGGGAATTCGGATCTCGATGGCATCTTCCAGAGAACGAACACGCGCCGGAAGGTTGCTGCGAGCCTCACGTGCACGCAGCAAGAGTCGCTCCAGGCCAACCGAGTCTTCGGCATCGACGGTTCCCCGCAGGTCGATCAGACCGGCAATGAAGTCGTCGAGCGTCGCAACGATCGCCTCGCGGTTCGCCTTGCAGATGTCGAGCCAGATCCCCGGCTTGCTGGAAGCGATGCGGGTCATGTCGCGGAAACCACCGGCAGCCATGCGAAGCAACGATGCGTGCTCTTCGGATCGACGATCTGCAAGCGTCATCAATGTTGCGGCAGTGAGGTGCGGCACGTGACTCACCACCGCAATCAACCTGTCGTGATCGTCGGCACCCAATGCGAGAACGTTCGCTCCGAGTTGGTTCGCAACCCCGGCGGCGAGCGCAAACACCGAATCAGGGGTCGTCGAGGTGGGCGTGAGAATCCATGTCGCACCCTCGAACAGGGTCGGGTCCGCACCGTCGAGACCGTCGAGCTCGGATCCGGCCATCGGATGGCCGCCAATGAAACGAGGATCAGCGATGTCGGCCACCAACGGCCCCTTGACACTGCCGACGTCGGTGACCACGCCTCGCGTGGCCGCCAGCGCCGCGGTCACTTCGGTGCGCAGCTGCAACACCGGAACCGCCACGAAGGTGATCTCCGCGGCGGGATCAAGACCGACCGCCGAGACGATTCCCCTCTCACGGGCAACATCGGGTCGCCCCGGATGCGGATCCGAGCCATGAACCCGCCAACCCGACTCGACCAGGCGGGCCGCAATCGATCCGCCGATGAGGCCGAGACCGACCACATTGGCACTGCGCTCACCCATGGATCGACACCCTACCGACGGCTCTGTGGTGCCATCGCCTCGATTAACGCCTTGCGCTCGGCGAGTGACAAATCTCGCCAGCTGCCCGGTCGCAGCCTGCCGTCGGTGAGCGGGCCGATCCGTGTCCGCACCAAGCGCTCGACGTCATGCCCGATGGCTTCGAACATGCGCCGCACCTGACGATTGCGACCTTCGTGGATCGTGATCGACACGGTTGTGTCGCTGCGTTGACTGACCTTCGCCGGCGCGGTGGGACCGTCGTCGAGTTCCACACCGTCGCGCAACCTGCGCAATTGACCTTCGGTCAAACGCGGCGCACCCCGCAACATCACGAGGTATTCCTTTTCGACACCCTTGCTGGGATGGGTGAGGAAATGCGTCAGGTCACCGTCGTTGGTGAGAAGCAACAGGCCCTCGGTATCGGCATCGAGACGGCCAACCGGAAACACCCGCGGCTCTTGTGGAACCAGATCGACCACCGTCGCGCGACCCTGCGGGTCGTGCGCGGTCGAGATCACACCGCGGGGTTTGTTCAAGAGGTAGTAGACGAAGTCGGGCCTGGCCCCGATGGGAACGCCGTCAACTGCGACGACATCGACCAACGTGTCGACACGGCGACCCAACTCGGCGACGTCACCGTTCACCGTGACCCGGCCGTCGGCGATCAATTCCTCGCACGTGCGACGACTGCCCCAACCAAGCGCAGCCAGAACTTTCTGCAGCCTCTCGCCTTCGTGATCCATCGGGTCCCGGTGCGTTTCAGTCATCGGACGCCGGGGTCTCACCGGGCGCCGCACCGGAATCAACCTCGACGGAAGTGATGCGCAGAGTCGCCTCGAGCGCCTCGACAATTGCAGCATCGGGCACGAACTCGGCCAAGGGCGGCAGTTCGTCGATGGCGTTGATACCCAACTTCTCGAGAAACAACGGCGTCGTACCCCACAGCACGGCCTGGCCCGGTCCGTCGTCACGCCCGCGCTGGTCGATGTAGCCACGACCCTGCAGCGTTCTCAGCACGGCATCTGGATCAACCCCGCGAATCGACGCAATCTGCAAACGTGAAATCGGCTGTTTGTAGGCCACGATCGCAAGCGTCTCGAGAGCCGCAGCCGACAAACGTGCACGCTGCCCGTCGAGCACGAAACGCTCGACATAAGCCGATACGTCGGGATGGCTTTGGAAGCGGTAACCCCCGGCCACCTTCACCATCTGGAACCCACGATTCTCCGATTCGTAGGACAACGCAAGACCGGCAACGATCGCCTCGACCTCGGCCACCGGCATCTCGAGCAATTGCGCCAGGAGCTCGACGGGCACCGGTTCGATTGCCACCATGAGAATGCCCTCGATCGCACGCCCGGCGTCACTGTCACGGAAATCGTCGGTCATTCTCAGCCCTCGTAGTCGTCGATCGCGAACGCCGTCGATTCGGCGTTTGTTTCATCACCGATCCAGCGAATCTGAATGTCGCCGAATCGATCGGCCTGTTCGAGATCGACCAGACCCTGCTTGTACATCTCGAGAAGCGCGAGGAACCTCACCACGACCTCGAGTCTTTCCACTTGACCCTCGGTCAAGCGACGGAACGAGACGCTACGGAAACCGGGAAGCGTCGACAAAAGTTCAGACACCGCATCGGCAACGCTCGCACGAATCGGCGCGACGTGAAAAAGGTCGATTCTCGGCTCGGGCTTCGGCGTGATCGCACGCGCCAGGGCGCGACCCAACTTCTCGGGGGTGACACCCTCCATGAGATCGGGCAACAGCTCGGCGAAGCGATCGTCGGGCCCCGCGGTTCGGGGGAAGGCCCGGTCGGCAAGATCGGCGAGCTGCTGGAACACCCGCGAGACATCCTTGAACGTCTTGCATTCGAGAAGGCGGGCCAACAGGAGATCGCGCTCTTCCCACAGGGCCAGCTCCTCGTCGAGATCCACGTCCTCTCGACCGGGAAGCAGCCGACGGGCCTTCAATTCGACGAGCGTCGAGGCAATGAGAAGGAACTCCGTGGCAATTTCGAGGTCGAGGCCCTGCATGCGCTCGATCTCGGCGAGATAGGCATCGACGATGTGCGACAACGACACCTCGTGGATGTCGACTTGCTCGCGCAGGATCAGGTGCAGGAGGAGGTCGAATGGCCCCTCGAACACCGGAGTGGAAACTGCGTAAGGCACCCGTCCGAACTTACTCGCCCCGCCCCCGAATCGACGAGTACCATCCGCCCGTGGCCCGCGTACTTTCCTGCATCCAGCCCACCGGCGCCGTCCATCTCGGCAACTATCTCGGGGCCCTGCGAGAGTGGGTCAAGGGACAGCACACCAACGACGTCTTCCACGGAATCGTCGACCTCCACGCCCTCACCATCACCGAATCGCCCGGGGTCCTCGGCGCGAACTCTCTCGACCTCGGGGCCATGCTGTTCGCCGTTGGTCTCGATCCCGACGTTGCGACGATCTTCGTCCAGAGCCACGTCGTCGAGCACTCGGTCCTCGGATGGATCATGGAATGCACCGTCTCCTACGGAGAGCTGTCCCGCATGACCCAATTCAAGGACAAGGCCGCCAAACGCGAGGCTGATTTCGTTTCTGCAGGACTCTTCACCTATCCCGCGCTGCAGGCCGCAGACATCTTGTTGTACGACGCGAACGAGGTTCCGGTCGGCGCAGACCAACACCAGCACATCGAGATCACGCGCGACATCGCGATTCGTTTCAACCACCGATTCGGCGACACTTTCGTCATCCCGAAGGCAGTAACTCCCGCCGAGGGCGCGCGCGTCATGGATCTGCAGGAACCGACCAACAAGATGTCGAAGTCGGCGACATCCGACTCGGGTTGCGTCTACCTACTCGACGAACCGGCGGCGATCATGAAGAAGTTCAAACGCGCGGTCACCGACTCCGACAGCGAGGTCTTCTACGACCGAGAGAAGAAGCCCGGCGTTTCGAATTTGCTCGACATTCTCTCCGCAGCCACGGGCGTGAAGCCGGCCGAACTGGCAACGAAGTATTCGCAATACGGTCCCCTGAAGAACGACACCGGCGAAGCAGTCGTTGAAATGGTCCGTCCGATCCAGGTTCGATACGCCGAGCTCATGGCGGACAGAGCCGAACTCCAGAGACTGTTGCGCAAGGGCGCCGACAAGGCCCGCACCGTTGCCTCGGCGACCCTCGATCGCGCCAAGAACGCAATCGGATTTCTTCCCTACTAGTAGCCGTCGTCGGCTGCACGCAATGCGCGGGCTGCCTCGTCATCAGCCGAACCACGCACAAGTGCGACGGTGCGAAACGGCGAGCCGATTCGCTGCAGAAGATCGGCGCCAACTTCTTCGTGCCGGCGGTACTTGCGCATTGTCGAAGTCACCGGAACAACGGTTGCGACCGAACGGCCCAACCGGCCCAACCGAACAACCGACTTGCCGACATCGTGCAACAACGCCGCTGCAATCTCGTTGCGATTCGCCGCGGGAAAGAGCTCGCAGAAACGCTTCGCCACGGCAACCGCGTGACGGCGATCGCGAAGATCCATCGACATCCACAATCCGAGCTCCCCCGCCGACAACGTGACCGCAGCGAACTCGGCATCCGTCTCGCGGGTGGTCACAGGTCGACCCATCTCGCGGAAGCGACCGATCAAGTGACGAATGCGCGCAAATTGCCGCCTCATGCCGGCCGCTTCGTCTTTCGCGCACGGGGATGCGCCTCGGCGTACACCTGCCAGAGTCGTTCCTGCGAGACCCGCGTATAGACCTGTGTCGTCGTAATCGACGCGTGCCCCAACATTTCCTGCACGATACGCAGATCGGCACCGTGGTCGAGAAGATGTGTCGCACAGGTGTGACGCAGCGCGTGGGGAGACACTTCGCGTTCGATGCCCGCACGCCGGGCTGCGTCTCGCACAACCTGAAAAGCAACCTGGCGACTCAACCGTGTTCCGCGCCCGCCCAGGAAGACGGCGTTTGCTTCATCCCTGTTTCGCCACTGGACGGGTTCCATCTCGGGACGCCCAAGGCCGACCCAACGTTCGAGCGCGGCGTGCGCAATCGACCCGAACGGCACGACACGTTCCTTCGAACCCTTGCCGAACAGCCGCACCAACGACGCGTCCATGTCGAGGTCCGAGAGGTTCAGGCCGCACACCTCCGACACACGAGCACCCGTTGCATAGAGGAACTCGAGCAGGGCCCGATCGCGAAGATTTCGTGGCTCGTCCCCGACCACCGAGCCGATCAAGGCACCCACTTCGTCTTCCGTCAACGGCTTGGGAATGCCCGCCGGTTTCGATACACCTTCAGCCAACGCCGCGGGGTCATCCTTGCGGTAACCCTCCTCGACCATGTAGCGGTGCAGCATGCGAATCGACGAGAACTGGCGGGCGATCGAGGACTTCGCGGCACCCGCAGTCGCTCGCTCGGCGACAAAGCGTTCGACGTCGGCAACAACCGCCGACGAAAGGTCGGTGTCTGCGGCGATCAACCACGCGTCGTACGCCTCGAGATCGCGACGGTAGGCCTCGATCGTGTTCGCGGCCCGACCACGTTCAACGACGAGCCAGTCGAGAAACTCTCCGATCTCAGCGGACGGCTCGTACTCCTCTGATTCCGTCATTCACACCAATTCTGCCAACCATTGCAGAGCGATGATCGTTTTCGAATCCGTGATATGTCCGCGTCGACACTCTTCCAAGGCCCCGGAGATGCTGACGCGGCGGATTTCCATGTGATCCTCTTCGGGACCGTGTCGTTCAACCTCGACGTCGCGCAGTCCGCAACAGGCGAAAATTTCCACGGTCGAATTCGTGATACCCGGGGCCGACGCCATGACACCGAGGTAGCGCCAATGCTCGGCAACCAGACCGGCCTCTTCGGCCAACTCGCGCCGGGCCGTCACCTCGGCGGGCTCGTCGGCAATGTCGCGCATTCCAGCGGGAATTTCCCACATCACCTCACCGAAAGGTGCCCGGTACTGACTGACGAGCACGGTCTCCAATTCGTCCGGATCGGCCCCGCTGAGTTCGTCGAAACTCGCCACATCGACAACAACGACACCCACTGCACCCGGCGAATCCACGTACGTGCGAACGAACTCTTCTCCGGTTGGTGACGCGAGATGATCCTCGACAAGCGTCCACACTGCCCATTCATGGATGGCGTGCCGACGACGCGAGCGAAACATTCGTCAGGCGTTCGCCGAATGGCGTCCCGCTGCCGCCCGGTGCGCAAGCGAGGCACCGATGAGACCAACGAACAACGGATGCGCGCGATCGGGCCGGCTCTTGAACTCGGGGTGCGCCTGGGTACCGACCCAGTACGGATGGTCCACGGCCTCGACGAACTCGACCAGACGGCGATCGGGTGACGTTCCACTGCACAGGAAACCGTTTTCCTCGAATCGCGACCGGTAGGCCGAATTGAACTCGTAACGATGGCGATGGCGCTCGCTGACAACCGGCTCGCCGTAGGCAGTCGCCACCTTCGATCCGGGCGTCAGTACCGCGTAGTAGGCACCGAGGCGCATCGTCCCACCCTTGTCGCTGACGTCTCGCTGGTCGTGCATCAAGTCGATCACGGGATGCACGGTTGCAGGATCGAACTCGGTCGAATTCGCGTTCACAAGACCCAGCACGTTGCGCGCGTACTCGATGGTCATCACCTGCATACCGAGACACAATCCCAGGCAGGGCACTTTGTTCACCCGCGCGAACTCGGCAGCGGCGATTTTTCCTTCGATACCACGCGGACCAAAACCGCCCGGGATGACGATGCCGTCGAGATGCGACAGTCGACCGGCAGCAAGCAGCCCCTCGACTTCCTCGGCCTGGATCCAATCGATTTCGATCTTCGCGCCGTGGTGGAACCCGGCGTGCTTCAGACTCTCGACAACGGAGAGGTACGCATCCTGCAGGTCGACGTACTTGCCGATGAGACCGATGCGAACCGGCGACGTCGATTCTTCGACGCGGCGCACGAACGCCTGCCACGGAGAGAGATCGATGGAAGTCTCGAGACGCAACGTCTCGCACACAACCGTGTCGAGACCCTCGTTGTGCATGATCAACGGCAACTCGTAGATGTTGCGCGCATCGGCCGCATTGATGACATTGGCCTCGGGCACGTCGCACTGGTTCGAGATCTTGCGCTTCAGGCTCTGGCTGATCGGATCTTCGCTTCGTGCGACGATGACATCGGGCTGGATGCCCCGACTGCGCAACTCGGTCACACTGTGCTGCGTGGGTTTGGTCTTCTGCTCGCCACTCGGCCCGATGAACGGCACGAGAGTGACGTGGATATAACAGACGTTGTCGCGGCCGGCCTGGTTACGGAACTGTCGAATCGCCTCGAGGAACGGCAGAATTTCGATGTCTCCCACCGTGCCGCCCACTTCTGTGATCACGACATCGACATCGTCCGTCGACACCCTGTGAATCCGACGCTTGATTTCATCGGTGATGTGCGGAATCACCTGCACGGTCTTGCCGAGGTAATCACCTCGGCGTTCGGCGGCGAGAACCGCTTGGTAGATCGAACCCGTGGTGGCATTCGAGGCCCGCGTCAGGTTTTCGTCGATGAATCGCTCGTAGTGACCAAGGTCGAGGTCGGTCTCGCCCCCGTCATCGGTGACGAACACTTCACCGTGTTCGAACGGGTTCATCGTTCCCGGGTCAACGTTGATGTAAGGATCGAGCTTCTGCATGGTCACGCGCAGACCACGCATCTTCAAGAGACGACCAAGGGCCGATGCGGTGAGACCCTTGCCGAGCGAGCTCGCAACCCCACCGGTCACGAAAATGTGCTTCGGCATGAAAACCTCCCGTCAGCGCCAATGCAAGTGCACGACGGGAAATCAGAATAACACCGCCGCCGGAGGCGGATGAATTCCTTGGGTCTGCCTAGACCGACAGCATGTCTCGGGCGGTTTGCATCGCCGACGCCTTGGCCTGGCCACCCGAGAGCATCCGCGCAATTTCCTCGACCCGTTCGTCACCGTCCAGCACCCGGGCCGTGACACGTGTTTCTTTTTGTTTGACGGACTGTGAAATGCCGACCTGCACATCGGAACATGCGGCGACCTGGGCGAGGTGCGTCACCACGAACACCTGGTGATTCTGCGATACCTGCCGAAGGGCCTCGCCCACCGCCACCGCTGCGCTGCCCCCGATACCCGCATCGACTTCGTCGAAGACGAGCGTCGGCGGAGCCTGGGTGAGAACGAGACGCAACGCCAGCATCACCCGCGCGAGCTCTCCCCCTGACGCCACCTTGGCGAGGGGCGCCGGCGGGCTTCCAGGATTGGCCGAAATGAGGATGCAGACGCCGTCGCCAGCGGGGTCTGCAGCGGATTCGGGAACCTCGACGCGGATCTCAGCGTGCGGAAGGGCGAGTTCGCGGAGACGTGTCTCGACTGCTCGGGCCATCTTCGGAGCCGCCTTGCGGCGGGCAGCCGCCACGACCTTTTGGGCCGTCGCCAGACGCGCTTCGGCCACAGCCCGCCTGGCCAGCAACGCAGCGACGGTTTCTCCGTGGGACTCGAGTTCAGCGAGACGCCCCGCCGCTTCCTCCCCGAAGCGCACAACGTCGGCCAGCGATGGCCCGTATTTGCGACACAAATCGCGCAGCAGTCGACGACGCTCGCCAATCTCGGCCAATCGACCGGGGTCGTCCTCCAATCGCTCGGCGAGATTCCTCGCCTCGGCGCCGAGATCGCCGATCTCTGCGACCAAGGCGGTGAGCCGACTGGCCACGTCAGCCGCTACCGCCCGGTTGACCACGGATCCGAGGGCCCGTGCGACGAGATCACCGGCCGCCCCTTCATCGCCGAGCAACGCATTCACACTCGCGAGAGCCTCGCGGTTTGCCGTGACGTCACCCAACGTCTCTTCTTCGCGTCGCAGATCGTCTTCCTCCGTCGGCGACGCGATTCGGGCCTCGCTGATCTCACCCACTTGAAACCGAAGAAGGTCGATCTCGCGATTGCGCGACTGCTCGTCTCCACCCAACGACCCGAACGCATCTTCGATGTCGGACAATTCGGCCTTGGCCGATTCGACGGGCCCAAGGTCGATGGAGCCGTAGGCGTCGAGCGCCATGCGTTGGGCGCGCTCACCGAGAAGGCTCTGGTGCGCGTGCTGGCCATGCAGGTCGACCAGGCGGGATCCGATTTCACCCAGTGCGCCCACGGTGGCGGGAGCACCGTCGATGTAGGCGCGGGATCGGCCATCGAGGGGTATGACGCGCGACAAGATGACCTCATCATCGGTTTCAGGATCGATGAACCTGCCATCGACACGCGCCTCGTCGCTCCCGTGACGAACCATGCCCGCTTCGGCGCGACCGCCGACGAGCAGATTGATGGCTTCGCTGATCATCGTCTTGCCCGCGCCGGTCTCGCCGGTGAATGCAGGGAATCCCTTGGAAAACTGCAGGGTGACCGAGTCGATGACACCCAGATTGCGGATGTGCAGCTCGGTCAGCACTAGTCGTCTCCGAGGCCGAATTTGTCGCGCAGAATTTGGTGAAAACCCCGCTGGCCCACCTGCAGAAAACGGGCCACATGCGGATCGGCGGTCACCTCGACAACATCACCCGGATTCAGCTCGACAAAGCGCAATCCGTCGACCGCCAAACTGACTCCACGATGGCCACGAACCGTGACCCGCACGGTCTGGCGCGGATCGAGCACCAGTGCCCGATCGAACAGCATGTGCGGCGACACCGGCGTGACGACGAGCGCGCGATGGCTCGGTGACACAACCGGACCACGCGCCGACAACGAATATGCCGTTGAACCGGTTGGTGTGGCCACGATGAGACCGTCGGCCGAGTACGTGGCGAAGTGGTCGGCATCGATAGCCACCTCGAGACGCACCGTGTGCCCGGATTCGACCTTTTCCACAACCATTTCGTTCAACCCTCGGAGTGTGTGCGAAACACCGCCACCAGTCGTCACTTCGACCCGCAGCAACATCCGCTCTTCGATGGAGCCACCGCGGGGCATTGATCCGCGGGCGACCTCGTCGATCACCTCGATCACTTCGTCGGGTTCGATGGTGGTGAGATAGCCAAGCGTCCCGCAGTTCACTCCGAGCACCGGCGCCGAAGCGTCACCCACCAATTGCACCGCGCGCAAAACCGTGCCGTCACCGCCCAGCGACACGACGAGGTCGACCGAAGCGAAGGCACCCTCGTCAGAGGCCGCGGGCTCGACAACCAAGACGCCCTTGCCCGCCGCCCAGGCGCGCACCGCGGCAGCCGCGGCAGCCGCGTCGTCGCGTTCGGGGTTGACAACGAGACCGAGGGTCGTCAGTTCACCGATCGCAGACATGACCTTCATTGTGACCCATCGGTGCGACGCGTTCCCCACACAAAGAACTCTTGGTTTCCGTCAGTGCCTGCCACGCGCGACGGAACCACCCCGAGGACCACGCATCCGGCCGCAGAAAGTGCGTCGGAAACGGCCCCGACGGCCCGTTCCTGGACTGCCGGATCGCGCACGACGCCACCCTGGGGGACGTCGACCCGATCCGCCTCGAACTGCGGCTTGACCATGATGAATACATCGCCGTCGGGAGCCAGCAACCCAACAAGGTGCCCCGCCACGCGAGCCGACGAGGTGAAACTGAGATCGGCGACGACGATGCGCGCGCCTTGCGCATAACCGGGAAACCGCGCAAGATCGCCGGGAGTCACGTCGAGAATGTTGCGCGACTCCCAACTGGTCACCCGGGGATCGGTGGAGATCTTGTTGTGAATCTGGGCCCTGCCCACGTCGACGGCAACGACATGCGCGGCACCGTGCTGCAAGAGACAATCGGTGAAGCCTCCGGTCGACGCACCGGCGTCTATGCAAGGCATTCCTTCCACGCTCACACCGAAGTCATCGAGTGCTCCTTCGAGTTTTGCCCCACCTCGAGACACGTAACGTGACGGTTCGTCGACAACAGAAACCGAATCGCCGGGCGCCACGAGGCTCGCCGCGTTTGCCACGACGGCGCCGTTGACCCGTACTCGGTTTGCCGCCAGAACCGACTCGACGTCGCCTGCCCCAACCAGACCGCGACGCACCAATTCGTCACGCAGCGCCCGCCGTGGTGCCACTACGAACCCAACAACCTGTCGGCGATCTCGGCAAAATTGGCACCGGTCATGTCGAAGTGGACACCGTCAACCGGACCGTCGCACGGGTCGAGCACGCCCGACCACACCTGCGCATAGGGAATGCCCAAGGCAACGGCGAACGCACCATCAGTGCTCGGACGATCGCCGACCATGACTTCGATTCGCCCGTCACGTGCGGGCACCCAGCGCCGCGCTAGCTGGGCCATCGGTGCGAATGGCTTGCCTGCGACGTCAGGCGTGCGACTTCCCGCGTATGCAAACGCCGCCAGCATGGATCCACCGCCCGGCCACGACCCCTCGGCGGTCGGATACGTGGCGTCGTCGTTCGTGCCGACGAGTCGCGCGCCTTTCAACATGCACTCGGTGCCGATTCGCAGGGTGTCGAATCCGAACGACCGGTGAAAAGCGACGACAACGACGTCGACATCAGGTGCGGCTCCAACCCGGCTGTGCACGTCGTCTTCGAGAACGTCGTGAACATCAATCACCTCGACACCATGGTTGCGCATTGCCTCGAGCACACCCGGGCCCGCGCACACGAGCGCCCGCTCACCGGGCTCGACGAGCAGCGTCGCAGCCATTGCGCTCGTGATCACATCTCCCGTGGCATGGATGCCGAACCCCGCGAGTTTGGCCTCTTGCTCGGCAGGAGTCGCCGAGCCGTTGTTGGTGACAAACACGACACGCCAACCGGCCCTCTGCAGGCGCGACACGGCCTCGGCCGAGCCTTCGATTGCGCTGTGGGTGCGCCAAATCACCCCGTCGAGGTCACTGAACACCACCCCAACGGGTTCCGACGTTTTGCCCTGCGCCTGCGCATCTGCCACCCTGAGAGTGTGCCTCGTTTCGAACCCTTTCCTGCGCTGCGCTACCGCGATGCCGCCTCCAAACTGCCGACGCTGTCGGCACCGCCCTACGACGTGCTGAGCGCCGATGACCGAAGCCATTACGCCGGGCTCGACCCCCGCAACATCGTTCACATCGACGTCCCCCTGGAAGAGGACGGACCAGGTCGCTACGACAAAGCTGCCGATGCGCTTGTGGCGTGGCGAGCAGAGGGCACCCTCGTCGTCGACGAACGACCGAGTTTCACTCTCTACCGCATGACGTTCACCGACGACTCGGGACGACGACGCAGCACCGTTGGTGTGCTCGGCGCTCTCGAGGTCGTCGACGAAGGTGCGGGTGGCGTCTTGCCCCACGAGCGCACGACACCAAAGGCCAAGACCGACCGGTTGGATCTCACACGCGCAACCCTTGCCAACCTCTCCCCCGTGTGGGGCCTGTCCTTGTGCGCCGGGTTGTCGGGACTCCTCGAGGCGCCCGGCGAGGACGTCGGCGCGTTCACCGACGAACACGGCGTCGAGCATCGGGTCGAACGGGTGTCAGACCCCGAACGAGTGGCAGCCATCTCTGCAGCGGTTGGCTCACAACCCGTCGTCATCGCCGACGGACATCATCGTTATGCAATCTCGCGCACCTATCGCGATGAAACCCGCGCAGCCGGCGCACCGGTGGCAGCCGCCGCACAAACCACGCTGACATACGTCGCCGAGCTTGTCGCCGAACAGCTGAGCATCGCGGCGATTCATCGCCTCGTCACGAATGCATCCGCCGATGCAATGTCCGACATCTTGCGCACGTGCTACGACCCGATCGGCGAGGTGATCGTGTCGGGCAAGACACTTGCCGACATGGACACGCAAGGCTGCATCTGTTTGGTTCGCCCCGACGGCACCGGAACCCTGTGGCGCGAACGACCGGCTGATGTGGCCGCGGTCCGCGCCCTCGACTCGGCTCGGCTCGAGCACACGATCTCCACGTCGGGCTCGAGTCTCGATTCGATCGGCATCACCTACCAACACGGCGTCAACGAAGTTCTCGACGCCTTGTCGACCGGAGCGGGCCAGTGTGCCGTTCTTATTCGACCGGTGTCGCTCGCAGAGATCCGCCGTACCGCAGACGAAGGCTTGCTGATGCCGCCCAAGTCGACGTTCTTCACCCCGAAACTGCGAACAGGCCTTGTGATCCGGCCCTTGGCCGGCTGAGCGCTCAGGTGATTGACGCGCGGTAAATGCCTTCGATCGTGTCATCGAGCATCGCGTTGAACTGTTCGTCACTTTGCTTGGCTGACAGACCCTCGGTGAGCGCACGCGAGAAACTGGCGATGACACCGTTGTTACGCGACAACCGCGCATTCGACTCTTCACGCGAGTAGCCACCCGAAAGGGCCACGACGCGAACGACCCGCGGATGGGCAACAAGCTCGGCGTAGAAATTGTCGACGTTGGGAAGGGTGAGCTTCAGCATCACTTCCTGGCCCTCGGCCAACGAGTTCAATTCACCGAGAATTTCGGCCTTCAGAATCGCCTCGGCTTCGGCCTTGGTTGAACTGTTGATGTCGACCTCGGGTTCGATGATCGGAACAAGGCCCGCACGCAGGATCTGCCGACCAACCTCGAACTGCTGGGCAACGACCGCCTTGATGCCGGCGGCATTGGCTTCCTTGATGACCGACCGCATCTTCGTGCCGAAGATGCCCTTGGCGACACCGCGAGCGAGCAACGCGTCGAGCTCGGGCATCGGCTTCATCACCTGGACGCCGTTGGCCTCGTCGGCAAGACCCTTGTCGACCTTGAGCAGCGGAACGACCTGCTTCTTGGTCCACAGGTATTCTGCGGCGCCAATGCCGTCGATGTCGCGGTCCATCGTGCCTTCGAACAGGATCGCACCGAGAACACGGCGACCGTCGAATGCGGGGCTCTTGATCATGCGCGTACGCATTCCGTGAATGAGGTCGAACATCTGCTCGTCCCCGGAATACTCGGACTCTTCGATGCCGTACAGTCGCAGTGCTTTGGGTGTGCTGCCTCCGCTTTGGTCGAGGGCTGCGATGAAACCCTTGCCCTCACGCATGCGCTTCAGCTGTTCCTGGTTGATGGAGGGGCTCACGTCTTGTCGACCTTTCTCGTCCGGCGTCCGACGCGGAAAACCTTAGCCACGGACACAAACAGACGACGAGACACGTCTCACGTCGTTCGTAGGCACTCGATTGCACCCTCGATCGCCTTGCGGGCGGCAACTTTGCGCCGGACCGCGACCACCGATTCGGCCAACAGTTCGGTGCGGCTTTGCACGCTGCCGCCGGATTGAAAAAAGCGCCGACGAACGCGGCCCACGACGACGACCTCGTCGCCCTCGGCCACGAGGGCGCGTACGGCAGTGACCCAGTTCACTGGCACCGTGAGGCGGCCTTCGGCACCTTCGGTGACCACGTCGAATGCGGTGGCGTATTCGCCCGAGCCCAGTCGGCGTTCGACGGGCTTGGCCAAAACCTGGCCGGAAATTACTGCAACGTTCATCTCAACCTCCTGCATGACGAACAAATGAAGGAGACCGCAAGTTGCGGCGATACGGGCCGATCAGCCGATGTGCGAGAAGTTACGCCGGGGGTGTGCGCTAGCGGGGCGAGCCCAGCTGAGCAATGCGCTCGTTCACATCAGCGAAAGCCCTGTCGAACTTTGCGATGCGGTCGAACATGCGCCGTGCGTCGACGACGTTGCCCACGCGATCGTTGAGATCGGCAACCACGTACCACTGGCGCAGATGGTATTCCTGCACACGCTTGGGAATCGCCAGCACCGAACTGAACAGTTCGATTGCATCAGAAACCTTGCCCTGGTCTGCCAAGGAGCCGGCGGCCACAATGCGACCCTCGGCCAGAATCTCGGGATGCGGTGACAGCCCCTTCAACTCTTCCCACAAGTCATTCACCTTGGCCCAGCGCTTCAACGCGCGGTAGGCGTCGGCCAAGACCGGCAACACCGAAGTACGCGAGGGGTCCAGGACCCGTGTTGCTTCGAGTTCATTGACCACCGTCCGCCACTTCTCCTGGCGATATGCGCACAAACCCGCGAGCTCGTGAACGAGCGCCATGCTTGGCAACTGACGAGTGAGGGCAGCCAAAAGCTTCGCCGCCTCGGCGTAACGCTCGCGCTCGAAAGCATCAATCGCTTTTTGAAGGCGCTCGGAAGCCGACTTCGACTGGCGGGCTCCGACTCCACGCTCGACGTCCTTTGCAACCGTTGATGGCAATGGTCGATCAGCGCGGGGAATTCCCTTGATTCGCGCGGGCCCCGAGTCTCCTCCGGCTCGCTGTGCGGCACGGCGCGCAGTGACGCGCACGGAACCTTCGTCGACCCACTCGACACGCTCGCGCTTGGGCGGCGTTGTCGGCTCGCCGTGTCCCTCGGTACGGCGACCACCGGTACGCGCACGGACTTCGCGCGCCTTCTTCTCGGCTGCGGTCAAAGGCCGTTCAACAACCTCTTCCCGCTCGACCCTTGCCCGTGGCGCACGATCACCACGATCGCGCGGACCGCCACCATCACGACGCGGTCCACGACCGTCACGACTCGGTCCACGACCGTCACGACTCGGTCCACGACTGTCGCGAATCGGCCCACGACCACGCGGCGCATCACCATCACGACGCGGCCCACCGGTACGCGGACCAGACGCACGAGCCGGACGCTCACTGCGATCACCATACGACTTACGCTCAGCACGCTCACCATAAGGCTTGCGATCACTGCGCTCACGCGGACCATCACCGTCACGACGCGGCCCACGACCACGCGGCGCATCACCATCACGACGCGGCCCACCGGTACGCGGA
>CAZKVD010000018.1:23731-25615 GCA_964556145.1 uncultured Bifidobacterium sp.
CCAGACGGGCGATCGCCGTACTTCGTGAAACTGGTGCGAGCACCTCCCTCACGTGGGGGACGACCCGCGGCGCCTTCGCGACGTGACGCAGCCGACCGTCCGGCTCCACCGGATCGAGGCGCACTACCTGAACGAGGGGCACCTCCGGTGCGTGGAACAGCCGAACGCGAAGCCCCACCCGCACGCGGTGCTGCCGCACGCGATGCGCCTCCGGAGCGGGGTGCACTCGAACGTGAAGCGCCGCCAGATCGAGGGGCGCTGCCAGAGCGGGGGGCTCCACCGCGTGCACCGCCTCCGCGAGGAGCAGATGAGCCCCGCGGCGAGCTTGTACGGCTGGGACGGTCGTTCGGCATAGGCGAACACTCTAAGGCTCGAAGCGGTGAAAGGTTACGATGCCCGAATGAGCGACGCGAACACTCCCCAGCAAGCGCAGGTTCGTATGGAGATACCCGACGACATGAAAGCGGGTGTCTACGCCAACGTTGCTGCCATCTGGCACGGCCCCTACGAATTCACTCTGGACTTCGGTGTCGCCGGCATGCCCGAACATGATGCGAATGGGGAACTCGTTGTTCCCACACCGGTTGTTGCGCGCGTCAAAGTGCCCACGTCGGTGATCTTCGAAATTGCGCGAGCAATCGCCGAAAACGTCGACCGCTACGAGGCGTCCTACGGTCCGATTCCCCAGGCGCCCCAACAGCGGGGCTGACTCAAGCAATTCGCACGAACTCGATCACCGAGTCTGCGATCATCTGCACGGCGATCGCCGCCAACAACATTCCGGCGACGCGTGCCAACAGGATCACTCCCATCGGTCGCACGATTTTCTGCAGGATTCCCGCAAAGCGAAGGGCCAACAACGTGCCCAACAGGGCCACGCCGAGGCCAACGACAACGCTGAACCACTCGCCCACTCCGTCGGCCTCGCTGAAAAACACGATGGTGGCGACAATCGTGCCCGGGCCTGCGAGCAACGGAGTCCCGAGAGGCACCATTGCAACCGAGGTTCGCTGCTCGGGCGATGCCTCACCGTACTGACTCTCGCCACCGTGGCCGTAGAGAAGCTGCAGCGCTACCAATAACAGCAGCAAACCACCGGCGCCACGCAATGCGGGCACCGAGACGTTGAGGTAGTCGAGAACCGTGCGACCACCGATCGCAAACATCGCAATGATGAAAAACGCCGTGCCTACCGCGATGTAGGCGGCTCGATGGCGTTCCTTCTCCTTCAACAATCTGGTGACGGCCAGGAAGATCGGCATGTTGCCCGGCGGATCAAGGACGACCAGCATCGTCACCGCAACCTCGCCGAACAGCCGCGCATTCATTGCTTCGACGCTAACGCAGGACGTGATAGAGATTGCCGATGGTTGACGTCTCGATAGCAAAGAATGACAATGAACGACTCTGTCTGCGCCTTCTCGCCTCGATGGAAGACGGAACGTTCCGCACCGCGGTAAACGATCTGTGCACAACCGACTTTGTGTTCGAGAACTCGGGCCTGCCGACGATCCACGGACTCGAGCATCTCGCGCAGTTCAACGCCGAAGGCGGCTTTGCACGGCACATCCCCATCATTCGCGAAACACGTCGATTCACCGCCGACGTACTTCACATCGCGAGCAACGGAAACGTCGTGTTCACCGAGCGTTACGACCACTTCTGGGACGTCGACGGGCGCGACCTCATGACGCCCCGAATCTGCGGGATCATGGAGATTCGCGACGGCCGTGTTGCCGCGATGCGCGAGTACTACGACACGGCGTGTTACTCGCAGAAGCCGACCGAGCCCAATCCCGACTTCGCGCAGCGCTGAAAAGCGCCACCTGAAATGCGAAAGGCCCCCCGCCGAAGCGAGGGGCCTTTCAATCGATTAATTCGGCG
>CAZKVD010000019.1:0-25272 GCA_964556145.1 uncultured Bifidobacterium sp.
TGTCGAGAACATCGAGACCGAACTCGACGAACTGGCCCGCCTCGGCTTCGAGAGCCACGTTCCAACCCTGGGGAACCAGCAGACCGCATGCCTCGTTGCCGTAGCGCTTGGCGATCGAGGAAAGAATCGAGTCGCCGATCATCAGCAACCGGTTTCCCTTGGCGACGGAACCGAGCACCGCACCTTTGATTTCAGGAATCGATACGTCCGCTGCGATGTCGGGTGGCAGCGTTGCAACTCCCACGAAGTCGTTGCCGGGGATCCGACCGACGCCATCGAGCGTTCCGCCCGTGTTCGACGAACCACCACCACACGAGGCGGCGACAAGGGCTGCGGCGCACAATGCTGCTGCAGCGGCAGTGATCGTTGAGCGTCGCGTCATGGGCGGCGACGCAATTCGTCGCGGATCTCGGTGAGGATTTCGTTTGTCGTGGGTGCGGGCTTCGCATTGGCCTCGCCCGAGCGGAACCGGTTGTAGAGGCGAATCACCAGGAACATCGCGATCGACACGATGAGAAAGTTGATGGTGGCGGTGAGAAGCGAACCGAGCGGCAGGAAACTGCCGTTCAGTGTCACACCCTTGTCGTTGAAGTTGGGTGTACGACCGCCGAAGGCCGCGCCGATGAGGCCACCAAGGATGCCCGGATTGTCGGTGCCGTTGCCCGCGAACGAGTCGATGACCGTTTTGAACGTGGCGCCCATGATGAAGGCGACACCCAGTTCGACGACGTTGCCGCGGTCGACGAACTCGCGGAATTCACGCACCAGGCGCTTCTTTTCGCGCAGCTTCTCGGTGGAGATCACGGCCATTCATCCATTTTACGGGTCAAGGGCTCGGTTTCTCGGCGCGATCCTCGAGATCGGAGAATCGATCAACGTGCCGTAGGGCGGGAAACAGCACCCACCACAACCCGGCGATGCCAACGGTTGCCACTCCACCGCCGACCACCGCACCTGCAGTGCCCAATGCCTGTGACGCAACACCCGACTCGAATGCACCGAGTTCGTTCGATGCGCCGATGAATACGTTCTCGACCGCGAGCACCCTGCCGCGCTTTTCATCGGGTGTCACCAAGGGCACGATTGAACTGCGAATGAACACACTGACCATGTCGGCCGCGCTCATCACGACAATTGCAATGAAGGCAACGACGTAATTGCGGGTCAGGCCGAGAACAACGGTCATCACGCCGAAGGTTGCAACGACTACGAACAACTTGTGCCCGACGCTGCGCTGCACCGGCCGCCACGCAAGGAACAACGCCATGGCTGCCGCACCGATACCAACCGCCGCGCGCAACCACCCGTAGGCAACGTCTCCGACACCAAGTCGCTCTTCGGCAATCACCGGCAGCAGTGCGATGGCACCACCGAAGAGAACCGCGAACAAGTCGAGCGAAATCGCTGCAAGAAGAATCGGCGTGCGACGGATGAAGACGAGGCCCTCGATCGCGTGGCGGAAGGTCGGGCGTTCGGTGGTTGCAGTGATGTTTCGCGGAACGTTGACGCGGAGAATTGCGACCATTCCCGTGGCGATCAGTATCGAGGCCGCGAGATAAGCCACCCACGGGTCGATGCTGTAGAGCAATCCCGACATTGCGGGCCCCGCGATGGCAGCCCCGGTCCACGTCGCCGACGACAAGGCAACGACTGCAGGCAACCCACCGGGTGGCGCAATCGACGGCCAGATGGAACGAGCGGCAGGCGCGACGAAGGCCCGGGCAATGCCGTAGAGAAGCGTGATCATGAAGATCGGTGCGACAGCAGTCGGGTTGGTGCGCGCGTAGAACATGAGCGCGACAGCGCTCGCCAGTTCTCCCGCAACCGCGACCAGCACGATGTTGCGGCGATAAAAGCGGTCGGCCACGACTCCGGTGACCAGCACGAGAACGGCCGCGGGGAGAAACTCGACCAGGCCGATCCAACCGATGTCGATCTGCCGGCCCGTGATGTCATAGACCTGCTTGCCAAGGACGGCAGCCTGCAGCATGAGGCCCGTATAGAGGCACGCCCCGTAAACGAGCATCGCCCTCACATCAGGCGACTGCAGAACCTCGCGGGAGGTCAATTGAGCCGGCGGCTCGGGGGAGCTCAATTGGCTTGGGTCAGCGGACACTTCTCTCGACCCTAGCCCACTGCAAACACTGGTAGACTTATTGTCTGAAACAGGGGGCTCACCATGACACAACTCGCCGACGACACACGCTGGCTGGATGCAACCGCACAGGCACAACTCGTCGCTGCAGGCGATGTCTCGGCGGCCGAACTCACCGAAGCTGCAATCGAGCGAATCACGGAATTGGATCCTGCACTGAACGCAGTCAACTACCGGTGGTTCGACCACGGTCGGGACCTGGCACAAACGGTCGACCGTGACAAACCCGGAACGACGTTTGCGGGTGTTCCTTTCCTTTTGAAGGACCTGCACACGTTCTACGCGGGCTTCCCCATCTCGAACGGCAACAAGGCGATGAAGGCCGCCGACTTCACGCCCACCTTTTCGACGACGCTCGTCGAGCGGTTCGCCGCCCAAAGTTTGGTCTTTCTCGGACGCACCACTTCCCCCGAATGGGGAAGCGTTCCCGTCACCGAACCCGAAGCTTGGGGTATCTCGCGCAACCCGTGGAACACCGATCACACCTGCGGTGGCTCGAGCGGTGGATCAGCGGCCGCAGTTGCCGCCGGCATGGTGCCGGTCGCCCATGCAAGCGACGGCGGCGGATCGATCCGCATTCCCGCATCGTGCTGTGGTCTCGTTGGCCTGAAGGTATCGCAGGGGCGCATCACAGTCGGTCCAACGCGACTCGAAACGAACCTCGGAGTCGAACTGTGCGTGTCACGTAGCGTGCGTGACACCGCAGCCATGCTCGACGCAGTTCATGGCCCCGGCGTTGGCGACCTCGTCATCGCGCCGGCGCCCGGTCGCCCGTACCTCGACGAGATGAATGCACCAGCGGGACGACTGCGCATCGGCTTCGTGACAAGAAAGTTCACGGGCGAAGCGATTCACGCCGACTGCGTCGAAGCCGTCGAAAAGACCGCGGCACTACTCGAGTCGCTCGGTCACCACGTCGAGCCTGCCTTTCCTTCGGCGCTCGACGACCCACGTGCTGCCGCACGATTCTCAGCGCTGTGGGCCACGAACATGGCCGCCAGTCGCGATGGCTTGGCAGCGCTTCTCGGCCGTGACATCACCGTCGACGACATCGAGTTGATGAACTGGGCGATGGCGGATTACGCAAAGAACCTCTCGGCACTCGACTACGCGAATGCAACCAACGCCGCGGGTACGTTCCGCCGCAAGGTGGCCCAGTGGTGGGAAGACGGGTGGGATCTTCTCCTCACACCCACAGTGTCGGGGCCGCCCCTGCCGGTCGGAACCTCGCGCAACAATCCGGCCGACCCGGGCGAAACCGGACGCATCGCAGTCGACTGGGTCTCTTTCACATCGCAGTTCAATACGACCGGTCAACCGGCAATCAGCCTTCCGCTGCATTGGAACGCAGCAGGGCTGCCAATCGGCGTACAACTCGTTGCCGCCTATGCGCGTGAAGACGTTCTGCTCCGCGTGTCATCCCAATTGGAGTCGGCCGCGCCGTGGGCGCACCGACATCCGGGGGCTTGATCAGCGGGCCGTCCAACCGCCATCGACCACAACGGTCTGGCCGGTCATGAAGCTCGAAGCATCACTGGCCAGGAACAACAATGCTCCGTCGAGTTCGTTTTCGTGCCCCATTCGCGGAATCGGCGAGTTCTGATTGATGTACCGCTGGCTGCCCTCATCGGACTCCATGCCGGCGGTCATCTCTGATTCGAACCAACCCGGGCACAACGCATTCACACGAACACCTTTGCGTGCCCACTGCAGAGCGATCTCACGCGTCATGTTGATGACCGCGCCCTTGCTCGCTGCGTAATTCGCCTGCTTGACCGGCGAAGCCCCGACGAGGCCCAGCATCGATGCAACGTTGACCACCGCTCCCGAGCCCCGCGACACCATTCCCTCGCCCGCAAGCTTCATCAGGTGCCAAACCGCCACCGTGTTGATCTGGAGGACCTCTTCGAATGTCTCGAGACTCTCGACTTCAATGCCACCCGTTCGGGTGATACCGGCGTTGTTCACGAGGATGTCGATTCGACCGAAACGCTCTTCGGCGCGGGCAATCAGGTTTTCACGGTCTGCCGCCTTCAAGCCATCGGTGGGTACCGCCAACGACCCGGGTAGTTCGGCAGCAAGCGCCTCGAGTCGATCCGCACGCCGCGCTGCGACGACGACCGTCGCACCAACTGCATGCAACACCCGTGCAAATCTCACACCGAGGCCCGACGAGGCACCGGTGACGACGGCAACCTTGCCGTCGAGTCGAAACTGCGAAAGGGGGTCGAGGTTCTGTGGCACGATCCTTACCATGCCAGAAACCGCCCACGATTCGGAAAGCCGGCCGCTGATCGTCCTCATCCACGGCGCTTGGCACGGCGCCTGGTGCTGGGCTTCGTTGCAAGCCGACCTCGACCGTCGTGGAATCGCATCACTCGCGATCGATCTTCCCGGACACGGCACGTCGACCCTTCCCTTCGGTGATCTGCACGGAGATGCACAGCACGTCGTCGACGTGGTCTCGGCATTGGCAAGACCCGTGGTGCTCGTGGGACATTCATACGGCGGGGCCGTCATCACCGAGGCCGCACATCGGCTCGAGAAATCCGGAATCTCGGTGATTCACCACCTCGTGTACGTCGCAGCGTTCTGTCTCGACGAAGGTGAGTCGGTGATGGACATCGCTCGCCACGAGTCGGGCGGACCTGTCGACCTCGGATCCGCGATGATTCCCCTCGACGGCGGACTGTCGATGCTCGACCCCGCAGCCGCTGCTGCCGCGTTGTACGGAGACTGTGACCCCGCCGCTGTTTCCGCCGCTCTCGCGCGCCTTTGCCCCCAGCCGTTCGCAACAATGACCCAACCAGTGGGCGGGGCACCATGGCGAGTCATCCCGAGCACCTATGTCGTGTGCACCCGCGATCGGTCGGTGCACCCCGGTCACCAGGAACACATGGCGGCTCGCTGCACACGTGTCGTGCGGCTCGACACCGACCACTCCCCCTTCCTTTCGATGACCAAAGAAACCACCGACGTGATTGCAGGAGTCGCACCATGAAAATTCGAGTCGGCTACGGACTGGGCGTACGAACACGCCTGAACGACACATCGTTCATCGACGTCGTCGATGCCCTGGAAGACCTGCGCTACGACAGCCTGTGGGTCAGCGAACGCGTCGGCTCCGAATGTCCCGACCCTGTCGTTGCAATGGCGGTTGCCGCCGCACGCACGAAGAAGTTGAAGGTCGGCATGAGCGTGATGGTCCTGCCGGGGCGCAATCCCGTTCTGCTCGCCAAACAACTTGCCACCCTCGACCGCATGTCGAACGGGCGATTGCTGCCCGCGTTCGGTCTCGGAGTCGCGGACTCGGCCGAACAGCAGGCCTTCGGAGTCGAGCGCGGCGAGCGGGCGAAGATGTTCGACGAAGCGTTGGAAGTGATGCGCAAGTGTTGGCTCGAAGACGAGGTCAACCACGACGGACAGTGGTTCAAGCTGAACGGCCTGCGGGTCGAACCAAAGCCCAAGCAACAACCGCCCGATGTGTGGCTCGGTGGCATCGCCCCCAGTGAATTGAAGCGCGTCGCACGCCTGAGCGACGGATGGTTGCCGAGCTTCGTCATGCCCGACGAGGCCGGAGTCGGCTGGGAGACCATCTCCTCTCACGCCGCCTCGCTCGGCCGCAGCATCGAAGACGAACATTTCGGCGTTCTGATCCCCTATCGATTCGGCCCGCTGCCCGATGCACTGTCGGCGGGTCTTGCCGCACGACGACCCGACCTGGCCGACCCCGGAGTGCTCATTCCGAACGGCTGGGACGAACTCGCGACCCGCATCCGTGAGTTCATTGCGGTCGGCGCGAGCAAGTTCGTCGTTCTGCCCCTCGTGGAACCGGCCGGATCGGATGCTTGGATTAGGCATCTTGAAGAAGCCGCCGATGTCGTCATTCCACTGCAGACCTGAGCGAGTCCGACGCGCACTCGCATTCATCGTCGTGGCAACCTTCGTGCTTGCCGTCGCACCGTCGGCGGGCAAGGCGCAGGTCGTCACAAAGAAGTCGGGGAAAGCACGTGTCCTCGTACTCGGCGACTCGGTTTTCTCGATGCTTCTCGTCGCCGACGAAGCGCTTGCCGAACTGAACGACATCATTCCGGTGATCTACCGCGGCCAGCCCTGCCAAAAGTTGCTCACGCAGGGATGCATCCCCGAGGTGAAACTCAGCGCCATCCAGCAGTTCCGCAATGCCCGCGGCGAGTTCACCGATGCGGTGGTCGTTGCCACCGGTTACAACGAAAACCGTTCCGACGCCCTGCAGGAATCACTGCGCGAGTTCAAACGTGAGGCAAAAAAACAGAAGGTTCGATTGATCTGGGCGACTTACCGCGTTGCCGGCAACGTCAAGGGCAAGGCGTCGCAATTCAATTCCGAATTGCGACGTGCACAGAAACGCGACCAATCCCTCGAGGTCTTCGACTGGAACCGCATTTCCGGCAAACGGCCGTCATGGTTCTCGGGCGACAAGGTGCACTTGTCGCGTGGCGGCACCACGAACCTCGCTCGCCAACTGGGCAGGTTTCTGAAGCGTGTTCTGACTACGACAGAGTCGACCACAGCGCCAGAGTGACAACGGCGGCTGCGATGCGGTACCAACCGAACCGCGACAACGGTTCGCGGCCGAGGTAACCGACAAGCCACTTGACGGCCGCAGCAGCGGTGACGAACGCAATCGCGACCCCGAGGATGGGTCGGGCGATGCCGTAATCGTTCACCAACGTGTCGCCGTTCTTTGCCAGGTCGAAGACCGTCGCGGCCGACAGCGTCGCGAGCCCGAGCAGAAAGCTGTACTCGAGCGCGGCAGCAAGCGACATGCCGACGAGCAATGCCGCGGCGATGGTGACAAGACTGCGGCTCACACCCGGCCACAGCGCGAGCGCTTGCGCGCAGCCGATGATCGCGGCATTCGTCATCGTCATTTCGACGATCGAGGCATTCCCGTTGCGGGGCTTCCAGACGAGCAGAAAGACGCCACCAACGATCCACGCGATGACGACGGGGCCGGGCGAGAACAACTCGTCTTTGATCGCATCCCCGAATGCCGCACCGAGAGCTGCCGCAGGGATGAACGACGTTACGAGAAGGCCGAGAATCCGTCGCCCGTCGGGATCCCGGCCGGCAATTCCACGAAGCATCGAGCCGACTCGATGTCGGTACAGCAAAAGCACTGCAAAGATCGCACCAATCTGGATTGCGATTGCATAAGTGTCGGCTGCATCACGGCCCGCCGCATCCCCCAATCCCAACCAACGTTGCACAACAACGAGATGGCCCGTCGAAGAAACGGGCAGGTACTCGGTGATTCCCTCGACAATGCCGAGGATGATCGAGTCAAGCGTGCTGAGGCCACCCGACACGAGGGTGCATCACTTCCGGGGCGATGGGTGGTAGCGACCCGAGGGAAATGCGGGCTCGACGTTGTGAAGAATGTCCCAGTCGTGAGTCAGTCGGCGATGCGCGATGCGCCAGTCTCCGTTGCGACACTCGAAGGTGTCCCAGTACCGACCTGCAAAGTTTTCGAGGTACTCGCCGCGCTCGTTGCTGCAACGGTGCCAGGCAACGATCTGTGTTTCAACGTCTGCCGTGGTGGTGGACGTGAACGTGATCAACGAATCCGACGGGAAGTGCTTGGTCGAAATGGCGTACTCGCGCAACTTCGCGGTGGCACCCTTTGCAAAATCGGCGGCGGCCCCCTGTGCGGCCCCGTAGTCGGTCGTTGCGTCGGGGTGGAACGCCTCCATCACCACGTCGGCATCGCACGTATCGATGCCCTTGCAGTAGAGAAGAATCGCCCGTCGAATCGCCCGTTCGGCGTCGGCAGCATCGGCTGACACCAACGGCCCGTTCACATCTTTCGTCGTCGCCATGCGACCGACACTACGCAGAATTGGCACTCCCAACGGGATTTGAACCCGTGCCGCCACCTTGAGAGGGTGGTGTCCTAGGCCACTAGACGATGGGAGCCTGGAGTGAGAGAGGCTATCAGCGACCGCTGAAATTCACCGTTGGTGACCACGTCGGCGAAGCGTCTCGAAGGCGAATCGTTCGCCTTCATCGTGTTGGTTGGGGAGCAAGGAATCGAACCCTGAATAACAGAACCAGAATCTGCTGTGTTGCCAGTTACACCACTCCCCATTGGGAAACCCTCCGGTTTTCACCCCGTCAGGCTGGGAAAGTCTAACCGCCTACCCCGTGACCTTCCACAGGCGCTCGAAACCGATGACCCGCCCAATGGCGACGCCCAACGCCTCTTTCAGGTGCTTCGAGACGGCCCGCGAACCCGTGACGGGACTGGTCGCGGTCGATGAGGTCGACGCGTTGAAGCCGTTCTCCTCGGCAATGAGCCGCGAACGCAGCGAATGGAAGGGATCGGTGACGATCACGATCTCGGCCACGTTGGCGACTTCGACCTCTTGATCAACGATCGATCGGAGATTCTCGAACGCCTCCCACGTCGAGTGGGACGTCGTCTCTTGTTGAACCACTTCCTCGGGAACACCCAACTTCACGAGGTAGTCCCTCGATGCCGAGGCTTCGGTGAATCGGTCACCGGGTTGGTTGCCTCCGGTGACGATGACCAGCGGTGCAACCTTCGCATTCCACAGATCGACCGCGTGATCGAGACGCGCTGCCAACTGCGGGGAAGGAGTTCCGTCGTACTGCGCAGCACCCATGACAACGATTGCATCCGCCCGAATGGGCCCCATTGCGCGACCAATGCGCCACACTTCGAACGCCGTGAGTCCCACGTAGAGAACTCCGACGAGGCCAACGAGCAGAATCGCCCGGACCACCCGCCCAATAGACGACTTCATCCGAGTCGCTTGAGCGCCTCGTTCAACCGACGCAGCGTCGATTCGCGACCGAGCACCTCGAGAGACTCGAACAGCGGCGGCCCGACGGTTCGTCCGGTGACTGCAACACGGATCGGCGCTTGGGTCTTGCCGAGTTTCAGTCCGCGCGATTCGGTGATCGCTTCGAGCGCAACCTTCAGCTTGTCGGCCTGCCATTCGGAGATCGATTCGAATGCCTTGACAGCATCGGCGAGCACACCGCCGGCCCACTCGTCCTTGGTTGCTTTGGCCCACGCTGCTTCATCGACGACCGGTGCGTCGATGAAGAGGAAGTCAACCATCGCAGGAACTTCACTGAGTACCTGCACGCGGGTTTGAACGAGTTCGGCCATCGCCCGGAACTTCGCGTCGTCGAATGCACCGGCCGGCCAAGGTGTTGATGCACCCGCAAGGACCGGTTGACAGGCATCGACGAAAGTACCGGTCGGCATCTTGCGGATGTACTCGCCGTTGAAGGCCAGCAGTTTCTGGATGTCGAAGAAAGCCGGCGAGTGGTTCACGTCTTCGAGGCGGAACTCGTCGACGATCCGGCTCCACGGGACGATTTCGGTGTCGCCGTGCGGCGCCCATCCGAGTGTCATCAGATAGTTGATCATCGCATCGGCGAGAATTCCCTCTTCGCGATACTGCTCGACGGCCACCTTGTCGCGGCGCTTCGACAGTTTCTTGCGCTGTTCGTTGACGAGAACCGGAACGTGCGCCCAGGTGGGCGGCGTCGCTCCGAGGGCCTCCCACAACATCTGCTGCTTCGGCGTGTTCGGCAGGTGCTCTTCGGCACGTACCACGTGCGTGATGGCCATGGTTTGATCGTCGACAACGTTGGCGAGAAGGAACATCGGCGACCCGTTGCCCCGCAACAACACGAAGTCCTCGATGGTCGCATTGTCGAATCGAACCTCACCGCGCACAAGGTCACGAACGATGGTTTCACCTTCGGGCACGCGGAACCGCAACACCCGCCCCGGCCCGGGCTCGAGACCACGGTCGCGGCTGTAGCCGTCGTAACCGGGTTTGCCCGACGCCTTGGCGCGTTCCTGCACCTGATCGGGCGTGAGGTCACAAAAGTAGGCCTTGCCCTCTGCGTACAACCGCATCGCGGCTTCGACGTGCGCGGCGGCGTTGTCGGACTGGAAGTAGGGGCCTTCGAACTGCGGGTGGGCCTTGTCGATCCCCAACCATGCGAGGACATCGACGATGCCCTGGGTCCACTGGGGCTGGTTGCGCGACTCGTCGGTGTCCTCGATGCGGAGAACGAAAACCCCGCCCTCGCGCAGGGTCAGCGCCCAGTTGTACAAAGCAGTGCGCGCACCACCAACATGGAAGAAGCCCGTCGGCGACGGAGCGAATCGGTACCGCGGACTCGACATGCTCTGCAAGGCTACCGATTGGAACAAACAAACGAGGGAAGCCCATGCCGAACCAACCGAATGTCTTTGGTCAGCCAATCGAGTCGTGTTGCACGAATCCGATGACCGGCTGGTACCGCAACGGCTGCTGTGAAACGGGAGGCGATGACCACGGAGTTCACACGGTCTGCGCAGTCATGACCGACGAATTCCTCGAGTTCTCGAAGTCGATGGGCAACGATTTGTCGACACCCATGCCCCAGTACAACTTCTCCGGCTTGAAGGCCGGCGACAAGTGGTGCCTGTGCGCGATGCGTTGGCAAGAGGCTCTCGACCACGGCAAGGCGCCGCGCGTCGATCTGGCCGCCACGCACATGCGCACTCTCGAATTCGTCGAACTCGACGATTTGAAGCGCTTCGCCGTCTAGTCGAGAAGCGTGAGATCGGCGTACGACTCGCGTCGCCGCACGATCCGAGCCCGTCCATCCGAGACGAACACCACGGCCGGACGTGTGACCATGTTGTAGTTCGACGACATCGAATACCCGTAGGCACCGGTCACCGGGATGGCGAGAAGATCGCCAACCTTCAATGACGACGGCACGTGGGCATCGTCGATGAGCACGTCACCGCTCTCGCAGTGTTTGCCGACCAATCGCACGGGGCGATCCCGCAGGGCCGTCGGATGGGCAGGCATGAACACCTCGTACTCGGCGCCGTACAGCATCGGGCGAATGTTGTCGCTCATTCCCCCGTCGACTGCCACGTAGTCACGCACCTGGGGAATCTCCTTCACGGTGCCGACGCGGTAAATCGTGACTGCACCCGAGGCGACGATCGCACGGCCGGGTTCGACCATGACCTCGACTCCACCGGGAAGCGCCGCGGCTGCTGCACGCACGACGGTCGACCACTGCCCCATCGTCGGTGCGTGTTGCGACGCCGTGTATGCAACCCCGAGGCCACCCCCGACGGTGAGCTCGGCGAGGCCGAGCGGCGAGAAGAACTCGACCATCGACGCGGTGGCCCGACCCAACAGGTCGGCATCGAGAACGTTCGACCCGATGTGGAAGTGAACTCCCACGAGTTCGATCGAAGTCGAGGCACGACAACGCTCGATTGCCTTCATCGCGTCACCGTTCGCAAGATTGAAACCGAACTTCGAGTCGTCCTGACCGGTCGAGATGTACTCGTGGGTGTCGGCATGAATCCCCGGGGTGACGCGCACTTGGACGCGGGTACGCCGAGTGCCTGCATTGATTGATTCGATTCGGGCGATTTCGTCGAAGCTGTCGACAACGATGTGGCGGATTCCTTCGCCGATGGCGTAGCGCAACTCGTCCTCGGACTTGTTGTTGCCGTGCATCACGCAACGTTCGGCGGGAACGCCCGCGGACAAAGCAACGAACAACTCCCCACCGGTGGCGACATCGAGCATCAGGCTCTCTTCGTGGGCAAGTTTCGCCATCGCCTTGCAGAGGAAGGCCTTTGTTGCATAGATGACGTTTCCCGCACCGAACGACGAGACCGCCTCGCGGCAGCGGTTGCGCAGGTGTTGCTCGTCGTAGACGAACAGTGGAGTGCCGAACTCCGCCGCAAGGTCATCGATACGACAGCCACCGACGGACAAGACGCCGTCGCCGCCGACGGTTGCCGTGTCGGGCAGCAGGCGCATTTCGATCGGGGCGCGGCTCACATCGCCTCCGGGGCATCGATTCCGAGCAGTCCGAGCCCGACGTTCAGGACCCGCGCGGTGGCATCGCACAGCACGAGTCGGCTCGACCGCAGCGGCTCGTCGGATTTCAGCACGGGGCAATTCTCGTAGAACGAGGTGAATGTTGTCGCCACCTCGTACAGATAGGTACACAATCGGTGCGGACTCGCCTTGTCGATGGCATCCCACACCGCAGAGTCGAACTGCAGCACGGCGAGCGCCAGCGCCCGTTCCTGCGGGGCCGACAACGTCAGTGCCGTGGTGTCGAGCGCACCACGATCGACACCCGCGCGCCGGAAGATGCTGCAGATTCGGGCGTGGGCGTATTGAAGATACGGCGCCGTGTTGCCGTCGAAGGCCAGCATCCGATCCCAATCGAAGATGTAGTCCTTGATCCGATCGGTGGAAAGATCGGCGTACTTCACCGCCCCGATCCCCACGGTGCGGGCGATGACAGCCTGCTCGTCGGGCCCCAGATCGGGGTTCTTCTCCCGAACGGCCGCGGCGGCCCGTTCGATTGCTTCATCGAGAAGCGACGACAACTTCACGCTGTCGCCACTGCGGCTCTTCAACATCTTCTTGTCCGAGCCGAGGACGTTTCCGAACGCGACGTGTCGCATCTCGACGCGCTCGGGCAGCCAGCCGGCACGGCGCGTCGCCGCCTCGACCATCTGCAGGTGTTGTGCCTGTGGCGCCCCGACCACGTACCACATGCGATCGGCGCTGAGTCGGTCGACCCGGTCGATCACACAGGCAAGGTCGGTTGTGGCGTAGTTGTAACCACCATCGCCCTTGCGAATGATGAGTGGCAACGGTTCGTTGTCACGGTTCGTGAAACCGTCGAGGAACATCACGTCGGCACCATCGCTGACCCGCAACAAGTCGGCATCGCGCAACCTGTCGACAACCTTCGAGAGCAACGGGTTGTAAGCACTCTCGCCCATCAGGTCACCGTCATCGAGCAACACGCCCAATTGGCGGTACACCCTGTTGAAGTACTTCGTGCTCTCGGCCACGAGCACGCGCCACATGCGCAGCGTTTCTTCGTCGCCGGCCTGCAGCGCCACCACGCGGAGGCGCGAGCGCTCTTTGAACGTGTCGTCAGCCTCGAATTTCTTGCGGGCCTCTTTGTAGAAACCATCAAGGTCACCGACGGAGAATTCTGCAGCGGCGCGCGACTCTCCGAGATCGAGCAGATGCTCGATCAGCATGCCGAACGGGGTTCCCCAGTCACCGATGTGATTTTCACGCACGACCCGGTGCCCGACGAATTCGAGCATCCGAACCAAGGCATCGCCGATGACGGTGGACCGCAGGTGCCCGACGTGCATTTCCTTGGCCACGTTCGGCGCCGAGTAGTCGACGACGACGTTCTGTGCGGTGGACGCCGACCTGACACCCAAATGCTCGTCGGTGACGGCGGCGCGAAGCTGATCCGCGAGAAATCCCGCTGAAAAGACGACGTTGAGAAAGCCCGGCCCGGCAACTTCGATCGACTCGCACATGTCGTCGAGACCACCAACGTGAGCGAGAACTTCGTTTGCAACATCCCGCGGCGAGCGCCCGACCGACTTTGCCACCGCCAGCGAGCCGTTGACTTGCGCATCCGCATGTTCGCTCGGGCGCACGACGGGATCAACGGGGGCGCCCGCGACTGCGGCGAAGGCGTCGGAGAAGCGTTGCGCAAGAAGATGGAGGGGGTCTGCCATGGCGAAGAACATTGTTGCCGACGCCGAGGCGTTTCACGGTGTCAGTTCGGGGTACACGGGTAGCCTGACGGCGCTACCGGGCAACCGGTGAGCCCTCGTAGCTCAGGGGATAGAGCGTCGGCCTCCGGAGCCGGATGCGCAGGTTCGAATCCTGCCGAGGGCACTTGTGCGCCGTGCGATACTTCCCGCATGGGGGAATCAACAGCATCCGACGCGGATCAGTGCCGCTACAGCCCCACTGATCCGGCCGTCGTCGAGAATCCTTTTCCGGCCTACGCGCAATTGCGCAACGAATGTCCGGTCCACCAAAGCTCGATGGCTGGCGTCGACTTCCTCACCGTCGCCCGCCGGGACGATGTTCATGCGATCCTCACCTCGCCGAACCTCTGGGTGAACCGTCACGGCGCAGGCATTGCATATTCGGGCGAAGACGGTCGCGGAAACCTTCAGCACTACGACCAGCCCGAGCACACCAAGCGGCGGGTTCTCATGCGCAACGAGTTCAACCCGATCGAAGTGCGTGGCCTCGCCGACTCCACGCGTGCCCTGGCGGTGGGCCTTGCCGACGAGATGGATTCACTCGGACCCGAGGCAGAACTGCACGATGCCTTCGCTTGCCCACTTCCGATTCTCGGCTTCATCGATCTGATGGGTGTCGATCCCGATGACCGGCACCTCATCAAAGCCTGGGCCGACCAGTTGGTCCTCGGACTGTCCGACCCCAAACAGGCGGTCAAGCCGACGGCGGAGATCAAGGCCTACATCAACTCCGCCGTGTCGGAACGACGTCGCATCGCCGATGGCGGCGGCACTCCCCGACCGGGCCTGTTGACCGAATACTCACTTCGTCTCCTCGACGGCGAGCGCATTCCGCTCATCGAGATGGAGTCGATGGTGCTGCAGTTGCTGGTGGCGGGCCACGAAACAACCACGTCGCTCATCACCAATTTCATGTGGCGCATGCTCGAGGACGCCGCACGTTGGGGTCGCATCGTTGCCGACCCCTCGCTGATCCCGAACGCGATCGAAGAAAGCCTGCGCTTCGACCCACCGGTTCTCGGACTCTTTCGCACCAACGTCGCGGACACGACGATTCGTGATGTCAACGTGCCCGCAAAGTCGAAGGTGATGGCCCTGTACGCGTCGGCGAACCGCGACCCCGAGGCGTTCCCCAACCCCGACGTCTTCGATATCGACCGCGACGAGATGCAACTCAAGCGTCACTACAGCTTCGGATGGGGAATCCACCACTGTCTCGGCGCGCCGCTCGCCCGTCAGACCGCGCGGATCGCAATCGAGACACTGGCTTTGCGGTATCCCACGATGCGCCTCGCAGGTCCCACCGAGCGTCTCGCTCCCGCAATCTTGTGGGGCAGGCGAAAGCTTCCCGTTCGCCTGCGCTGATCAACCGAACTAGTGCGGCTGGGTGAAGCCGAATACTTCACGCAACGATGCGTCGGTCAGCACTTCGGAAGGAACGCCCTGGGCCACGACCCGCTGCGCGAGAAGAATCGCCGCATCGGCGTCGTCCGCATCGCTCAATTCGTGGGTTGCCATCACCACGGTGACGCCACGCGACCGCTCTTCTTGAACGAGGTCGGCGACAAGCCGGCGACCGGCAACGTCGAGGCCCGCCGTCGGCTCGTCGAGCAACAAAACATCGGCTCGTCGCGACAACACCTGGGCGAGATGGGCGCGCTGTTGCTGGCCACCCGACAGGTCGCGCAGCGGTCGGTGCGCGTAGTCGGAGGCGCCGGTTCTGAGCATTGCTTCGTTGACCTCCGAACGATCATCGGCCCCCAACCGGCCGAACAAACCATGGCGCGCAAACCGCCCCATCGTCACCACGTCTTCGACGCGCAGCGGAAGGGTGTGCGATGAAACCGGGTGTTGCGGAAGGTATGCAACGCGTGAAGGCTGCGTACCCGGCCGTTCACCGAGGACCGAGACTTCCCCGCCCTGCGGATCGAGCAAGCCCGCAAGTGTCTTCAACAGTGTCGACTTGCCCGAGCCGTTCGTTCCGATGAGAACGAGAAGTTGCCCCGGATAGAGCGCAAATCCAAGGCCATCGACAACCGGACGATGGCCGTAGCCAACGGCAAGACCCGCAGCGGAGATGATGGGCGTCGGATCAGTGGTGGACATGTTCGTGGAAGTGGGGATGATCGTGATGGTGATGGATGTCCTGTCGGTGTTCCCACCAACGACGAATTTCGACCACGGTTGCGCAAAGTGCGAACACAACGACGGCAACGAGAACAATCGTCGCGCCGGCCGCGAGATCGGCGTGGTAGCTGACCAATAATCCGACGTACGACGACAGCACGCCGACCACGGTGGCAATCGCAATCACCGTCGAGATGCGACGACCGAAAAGTGCGCCCGTGGCAGCGGGTGCGACGAGCATCCCGAGGACCAACAGGGTTCCCACGGTTTGGAAACTCGCGACCACGGTGACCGCCACCATTGCCAACATGATGCTTGCGTACCTTCGTACGGGAAAACCCGATGTCTCGGCAAGGCCCTCGTCGAAGGACAACAACAGAAACGGCCTGCGGCACACCCACGCGGTGCCGGCAACCACGCCGAGTGCCACCGTCTGCCATGCGATGTCCGACCATGCAACGCCGAGCACCTCGCCGAAGAGCACCTTCGTGAGGTCACCGGCAAAAGTTGACGACCTCGACTGGATGATGACGCCGAGCGCCAACATCCCCACGAAAAGCAGCCCGATCGATGTGTCGCTCGACAACCGATAACGACGATTGACGAGGCCGACTCCACCCATCATCGCCGCCGCGCCAACCGCGGCGCCGAGTACCCCCGAGAGACCGGCCAGCATCGCAACCGCAACCCCGGGCACGACGCCATGCGCCAGTGCATCGCCGACGAAGGCAAGCCCACGCAACACGACGAACGCACCCGCAATCGCACAGGTCAACGCGACCACGCAGGTCGCGATGAGCGACAGCCGGAGAAACTCGTTGTCGGTGAACGGCCCGAAAAAAAAGTTCATGCGAACTACGACAGCCCCTCGACGATTGCGTCGGCCATTGCCAACATCATCTCGTTGTAACCACCACCGTCGGGAACGAGATGGGTGGCGATCTCGACGGTATCGACCCCTACTTCCCTCGCCAGCTGGTCCGCTACGTCGGTCGGGGTGCCGAGTTCGGTGAAGATTGCTTTCACGCCCTCGGCCCGTGCGACTGCCTTCAAATCGGCAAGATCCTTCGCCGTCGCCTCGGCAGCGGTGGAGAAACTCGGGATGATGGACCCGATGACTTCGCAGCCGTAGCGAGCCCCGAAGTAACCGAGCGAATCGTGTCCTGTGATGACAACGCACGAATCGAGTTCCGCGACTCGCTTTTCGATGTTTGCATTCAATTCACCCAACGAAGAAACGGCCGCGGCGCCGGCGGATTCGAGATCGACACCGATGCGTGCGCCGATCTCTTCTGCCAGCGCGGGCACCGCCGCAGCGAGCGTGAGCGGATCGAGCCACACGTGAGGATCTTCCACTCCGTGACCATGGCCTTCTTCGTCTTCGGAGTGTTCACCACCGTCTTCATCATCACCGTCACGCAAGGTCACGTGATCAGCAATGTGAAACACCGGCACGCCCGAGTCCTCGGCTTCACTCAGTGCATCGCCGAGCCCGGCCTCCAAGTCGAGACCGTTGGAAACAACGAGCGCTGCCCGCGAGAGTGCTTCGACATCCTTTGCCGATGGCTCGAAATCGTGTGGGTCGGTGCCGTTCGGTATGAGCACCACCACACGCGCCGAATCGCCGACGATGTCGGCCACGATGCTCTCGAGCGCGCTGTAGGTGACGATGACGACCGGTTGATCAGTGGTGCCTTGCCCGTCGGAACATGCTCCGAGGCCAATCAGTCCGGCCGCACACACCACACGAAGAGAGCGAATCATGCTCCCATCGTACAGGGAATGAGAATCATTCTCACAACGCCCCCGCTTCGTGCGTCAACAACCACGCTTTGCGCTCGACGCCACTCGCATACCCGGTGAGGCGCCCGTCAGCCCCCACGACCCGGTGGCACGGCACGACGATGGCGAGCGGATTTCGGCCATTTGCCCCGCCGACCGCCCGAACCGCCGTCGGCTTCCCCATCGCGCGCGCCTGCTCGCCGTACGACATGGTCGCCCCGAACGGGATCGTTCGCAGCACGGCCCAAGCGGCCAACTGAAAAGAAGTGCCGGTCGGTTCGAGCGTCAGATCAAAATCCCTGCGCTTCCCTGCGAAGTATTCGCTCAACTGTTGCTCGGCTGCATCGAGATGACGGCTGGTCGCTTTGCTCGTGCCCGAAACTCGACCGTCGAAGAATTCAACCCGGCGCAGGCCCGACGCGGTGGCAACAAGGCGGAGGTCGCCGAGAGGGGAAGAAATGACGCGTATGACTTCATCCACTCACCCGTGTTAGCAGGCCATTTGGCCCGCCCACGCTCCCCTCTCAGTTGTATGGTGCAAGGGTCATGTCGCAAAGTCCCCCCCAAGAAGCACCTGCCCTCTCCCGCCGAGAAATCCTCACCGTCTTCATCGGCCTGATGGCCGGAATGAGTTTGGCCTCGCTCGACGGCACGGCCGTGAACACTGCGATTGCCACGATGGTCGCCGACCTCGGCGGCCTCAGTGCGTACGCATGGATCGGTACCGCCTACCTCCTCACCTCGACCGTGTCGAACGCACTGTTCGGAAAGCTGAGCGACATCTACGGGCGACGCACGATGTTCCAGGCAGCGATCATCACCTTCATCATTGGTTCCATCGGATGTGCGGCAGCACAGTCGATGTCGGTTCTCGTGATTTCGCGCGGCGTACAGGGCATCGGAGGCGGTGGCCTCATGTCCATGGCTTTCGTCATCATCGCCGACACGGTCCCCCCGCGCGAGCGTGGGCGTTACGTCGGAATGATCACCAGCGTCTTCGCGGTTGGCAGCGTTGTCGGTCCCCTCATCGGTGGCTTTTTCACCGAACAACTGTCGTGGCGCTGGATCTTCATCATCAACGTCCCGATCGGGGCGATCGCGCTCGTCATCACCTCGGTCGCGCTACGAATTCCGGTTCAGCGCCGCGACCACGCAGTCGACTGGCTCGGATCTGCGCTGCTCACGACGTCGGTCACCTGCCTCATCCTGCTGCTGTCGTGGTCCTCCGAAGAGTACGGATGGACATCGAGCCTCTCCGTCGCTCTCGGCGCTGCAGCCGCACTCGTCGGCATTGCATTCGTTTCGTGGGAACGCCGCGCACCAGAGCCGGTGATGCCTCTGCATCTCTTCAAGATCGACGTCCTTCGTGTCACGATCCCGCTCGTCGCATTCGCCGGCACGATCATCTACGGCGCGAACGCCTTCATTCCGCTGTATCTGCAGGCCGTCACCGGCGTCTCGCCAACCAAGTCGGGCCTTCTCCTCGTGCCGATCATGGCCGGCGTGACCATTGCGAGCATCAGCACCGGACGCATGACGACACGTACCGGCACCTACCGCCACTGGCCGATTCTCGGCGCCGTGTCGTTGACAATCGGCATGGTTCTGTTGTCGGCGATGTCGGACACCGCTCTCGGCATGACGTCGGCTCTCATCGGAATGGTGTTCGTCGGACTCGGGATCGGCAGCATCATGCCGACGTGCACCCTTGCAACCCAAAATGCCGTCGACTGGAGCGACCTCGGGGTCGCCAGCGCGGCAATCACGTTCTTCCGCACGCTCGGCGGCGTGGTCGGACTCGCTGCATTCGGTGCAATTCTGAATTCGCGCATCACCGGCAAGGTCGACAAGAACCTTCTCCAAGCGCCGCGCGAGATCAAGTCGATCCCCGACATCGAACTGCGCGAGCGAGTCCTCGACGTCCTCGGTAGCGGAATCACGTTCCTCTACAAGGTCGCGATACCCGTCGCGATTCTCGTCATCATCATTGCGACTCGCCTTCCGGCACGTCCGCTTCGCCAGACAACCGGTGTGCCGGGCTCGTCCGCCGACTGAGCGACAGGTTCATTCGCCGGCTGCTTTTGGCTCCTTCGGCAGACCAAGCACACGTTCGGCCACGATGTTGCGCTGAATCTGGCTCGTTCCACCCCAGATCGTCTCGGATCGCGAGAAGAAGAATGCCGACATCATCGGGCTCACCGGATAGCCGTGTCGACGCTTTTCGCGCGCCGTGCCGGGCCATGAACTTTGGCCCGCCCCGACGTCGACAAGGACCGACTCGGTGCCGAAAATGTCGAGCGCAAGTTCCATCGCTTCCTTGTGCATCTCGGACCAGAACATCTTGTTCGACGCTCCGAGCGCCGCAACCCCGAGATCCTTCGACTTGTTCAGCGTTGCCGTGAGCGAACGCAGACCGTTGATGCGAAGAATCTGGATTTTTGTGTAATAGCGCATGAGGCGCTGACGAATCAGCGGGTCGTTGATCGCACCGTTCTCCTTGGCGCGGGCGCGCATTAACTTGTACTCGTCCTCGAAACGGCGGTAACCCGTGGTCGCGCTCATTCCACGCTCGAATGCGAGCGTCGAGTTCGCGACCTGCCAGCCGTTGTTGACGCCACCGACGACGTTGTCCTTGGGGCAACGTGCATCGGTGAAGAACACTTCGCAGAACTCGGCGGTGCCGTCGGGCTGCACGATTCCGCGTACCTCGACACCGGGCTGACGCATGGGCACCAACAGGTACGAGATTCCCTTGTGCTTGGGCGAAGTCGGATCGGTGCGCGTCAACAAGAAGCAGTAGTCGGCATGGTGGCCGCCGGTGGTCCACACCTTTTGACCATTGATGACCCATTCGTCACCGTCGAGGACTGCCGTGGTTTTCAGGCTTGCAAGGTCGCTTCCACTGTTCGGCTCACTGAATCCCTGGCACCAACGTGTTTCACCTCGCAGGATTTTCGGCAGGAACTCTTTCTTCTGCTCTTCGGTACCCCACTGCAGGATGGTCGGGCCAACGAGCGTGTCGCCGAAGAAGTCGGCGCGCATCGGCGCCTTGGCAGCGGCGAACTCTTCCGACAACACCACGCCCTGCATGACCGAAAGGCCCTTGCCGCCGTACTCCTTCGGCCACGTCGCGCAGATCCAGCCGCCGCCGTACAACTTTGCCGGCCACGACTCGTTGAAGGCCTTGCGATCTTCGGCAGACATCTCGAATCCGGGATCAAACCATCCGGCAGGCAGATTGGCGCGCAACCATTCACGCACCTCCTCGCGGAAGTTTTCGGCATCTGTGGGATAGGTCAACTCCATGGCCCAATTATTTACCCGCCGGTAACGAAGCGACGAATCCTTCGCCAATGGGGAGAATTCACCTTCCCGCAACACAGACCGAACACGGCCGAGACGATGGCTTTCTAGTTTTCGGGCCGTGACGAAGATCCCACAGACTCACCCCGACACCAAGCTCGGCCCCGCTGAAATCGCAGTCCTGCGGGTCCTCGTTGAACGGACGGGCAAGGTGACCGGCCGCCACGACCTGAACCGGCTGGCCGGCCTCGACGGCACGATCAGGCGCAGCGACGCTGCACTGGTCCCGATTCGCCGGTGCCTCGGCGAAGGGTCCATCGTCACGATCCGCCGTCGCGGTTGGATGCTGCACGACGATGCGACATCGGCAGCACGCGCCCTGCTTGACTCAATCACGTGATGGTCGCCTCGGTACTCGCAGCGGGCGGCGGATCCGGCCTCGATGTCGGCCGCATCCTTCTCGAACTCGCACTCATTCTCGGCGCAGCAAAACTTGTAGCCGAACTCGCCGAGCGCATCGGCGTACCCGCGGTGCTCGGTGAGATCCTCGCCGGCATCATCATCGGCCCGTCGGCACTCGGTCTCGTGTCGCCGTCTGATTCCCTGTTCCTGCTGGCCGAACTCGGCGCGATCCTCCTCCTCATGCAGGTCGGCATGGAGATCGACGTCGCCGAACTGCGCAGCGTCGGCCGCTCGGCAATCACCGTCGCTCTCATCGGAGTGAGTTTGCCCCTCATTCTCGGGTCGGCGACCGGACTCGCCCTCGGCGAAAGCGGCAACACCGCGCTTTTCATCGGCGCAACTTTGACAGCGACGAGCGTCGGAATCACCGCGCGCGTGTTCGGCGACCTGCGGGCATTGTCGACCAAAGAGGCCAGGGTCGTACTCGGCGCCGCTGTTGCCGATGACGTACTCGGGCTCATCATTCTCACCATCGTCACCCGCATCGTTGAAGAAGGAACGATCGGCGTCGGAACCATCGCGACCACTTCGCTCACCGCCTTTGCATTTCTCGGAATTGCGTCGTTCGTCGGATTCACCGCGGTACCGAAAGTGATCGGATTCGCTCTGGAAAAGGCAGCTTCACCGGCCGCCGTTTCGGTTGTTGCCATCGGTGTTGCGCTTGCTTTTTCGGGAATCGCCGATGCGTCGAAACTGGCGCCGATCATCGGCGCATTCGTTGCCGGCGCGGCTCTCGGGAAAGCGCCGGCTCACGAGCGCATCGCCCGCGACGTATCCGCCGTCGCCGCGTTGTTCGTTCCGATCTTCTTCCTTCAAATCGGCATCGAGACAGACATTGCATCGATGGCAAAGCCGAAGGTGCTCGGCATCGCCGGCATTCTCATCGTTGTCGCGGTCGTCACCAAGGTGGTCGCCGGCTGGGGCGCCGGTCGCAACGGAGGCGACAGGCTCCTCATCGGCCTCGGAATGATGCCCCGAGGCGAAGTCGGCTTGATCTTCGCAACGATAGGAATGGGTGTCGGCGTGTTCAACGACGACCTTCACGCCGCTCTCGTCCTCGTCGTGCTCGCGACCACCGTCATGAGCCCCGCAGCCTTGCGCTGGCGCATCAATTCAAAGGGGCCCGGCGACGTCGACTTCGACCTCGACGCCGAGACCGAACCCCACGGTGGATGGTTGAAGCTCGAATCCGGGCGCATCGTTCTGGCGGCACATCCGCCGGTGTCGGCAACACCCGACGTGCTGCTGTCAGCGTCACTGCTCGCCAACGCCAACAAGCCTTCGGACTCGCTCCTCGATTGGGTTGCCGAGCGCCGCAACCGCGACGTCACGTGGGACCGCGCGGCAACGACAAAGCTGCTCGAGGTGTTGCGACACGGCACGCCGCGGTCATGGCGCCTGCTCGAGGTGTCGGGGCTCTTCGAACGCACGATTCCCGAAATTGCGTCGGCGATCCGCGACAGGGCGAGTGATGTATCCGAACTCGATCCAACCAACGTTCTGCGTTTCCCGACGGTTGAAACACTGCGTGACGCAACCGCAGTCGCGAGTTCGCAGAGCGACACGCTTCTTCTCGCCGCGTTCCTCGCCGACATCGATGTGCGGCCCGAAACGATCACATCAATCCTTCGCGCGCTCGACATCGATCTGCTCATCGCAGGTGAGGTCGAAGACCTGCTGAACGGTGCCCGCATTCTCCGCGCATCGGTGGAGCACGAACCTCACAGGGTCGATGAAAAGATGCTCCGCGACATCGCGCACGGCCTGCGCCGGCCCGGCATCGTCGAACGCAGCAGGTTGCTGGCCGACGCAATCGGCGGCCTCGAGCCCTGGCAACACGCGGCGATGATCGACATCACGATCGGGGTTCAAAGTCTCCTCGCCCATCCCGAGCTGCTCGACGGCGTCGACGACTCGCTTGCCGACATGCGCCGACGTCAGGCGCGCGACCTCACCGACGACCCGGCACTCATCGACCGCATCACCCATGCCCCCACGACGTACGTCCTCGCCCACGAACCCGCAATGCTGCTCGAACACGCCCGCCTCATCGAACCCGCACCCCACGGAAAGAATGTCCGCGTCAGCGTCCAACCAACGGCGATTCCCGGCCACTACATGATCAACGTCGCGTGCAGCAATCGCCGCGGGCTTCTTTCCCGACTGTCGGGCGCGTTCACCGATGCGGGCTACTCGGTCGTCTCGGCGAGCCTCGCAACATGGCCCGACGATTCGGTTCTCGACACGTTCGTCGTCAGCGCCGACACACCGCCCGAACCCGTCGCACTCGGAAACCTGCTCACCTCTGCCCAGCGCGGACGCCTCCGCCCGAGGCGGATTGATGGCGAGGCCGTCCAAGTCGCCGTCGACAATTCGATTCATCCCTGGCATTCGGTGCTCCGCATCGCCGGTCGCGACCGCCTCGGACTTCTCGCGGCCGTCAGTTACGCACTCAGCGAGGTCGGTGTGGTCGTGCACCATGCAGTCGTCCAGACGCGCGAGGGCATGGTCGACGACTCATTCGAAATCTCCGACAGGGTCGGACGAAAGATCAGCGACGAGGTCGCTGACAAGATTTCACGGGTCGTGGCGAAGCTGTCGAATCCGGCCTGAACCGGCCCGAAACACGGCGTTCACGCGACGACGAATTCGCCACGTTGCCGAAACAATCACGCGACGTCCGCGAAATCTTCGTCCCGTACGTTCTCTCCATCCCCGACCGGGGTGCAACTTCGCGGTCAATGGCGACACGACTGGTTGCTCACATCGAGAAACGAACAGGAGACAGCAGTGAAGCTCATCACCGCAATCGTCAAGCCGTTCAAACTCGACGACGTGAAGGACGCACTGAAGACGATCGGCATCCAGGGGATGACCGTGTCGGAGGTACGTGGATTCGGTCGTCAGGGTGGACACAGCGAGACCTACCGCGGAGCGGAATACAAGATCGAATTCGTACCGAAGGTGCGCGTTGAACTCGTCGTTGACGATGCCGACGTCGACAAGGCCATTTCGGCAATCCGCAACGCAGCGAACACAGGAAAAATCGGCGATGGAAAGGTTTGGATCACAAGTGTCGAAAAGCTCGTGCGCATTCGCACCGGAGAGGAGGGTCGCGATGCGATCTGATCTCGAACTCTCACCAGGCCGACGCTGGGCAAAGCGTCTCCTCATCGCCACCACGATTTCGACCGGGGCGGTCATCGCAGCCGGGGGCGTGGCAACGCTTGCTGCCGACGAATTCGATGCCGAGGCAGCGGTGACCACACTCGGTACCCAGACGAACCTGTTGTGGGTCGTCATCGGTGCGATGCTCGTCATCTTCATGCAGGCGGGCTTTGCACTCGTCGAAACCGGTTTCTGCCGGGCCAAGCACGCCGCCCACGTCGTCAGCACGAACTTCGCGATCTTCGGTCTCGGGTTCATCGGCTTCTTCTTCGTCGGCTTCCCGCTCGCCTTCGGCGGATTCTCCTATTCCGCGTTCGGCATGGATCAGCCCGTTGGCGATGCGCTGCTCGGCAGCGGCAACTGGGTGTTCCTGTGGAAGGGCGGCTGGGCCTTGTCCGGTGGCGGAATGACGCCGGCGGTACTCGGCTTCTTCCTCTACATGGTCGCCTTCATGGACACCGTCGCGACGATTCCCACGGGATCGATGGCCGAACGCTGGAAGTGGAATTCGTTCGTGATCTGGGGACTCTTTGCAGGTGCGGTGTACTACCCACTCTTCGCGGCGTGGACCTGGGGCGGTGGCTGGCTCGCCAAGACATGGGACACCATGTCGCTCGGT
>CAZKVD010000020.1:0-24712 GCA_964556145.1 uncultured Bifidobacterium sp.
TGCGGAGCGTGCGCTCGACTTCGTCAAGGGCGCCACCGGGGGCCAAGATGTTGTAGACGACGTAGTAGCCGTCTTCCTTCTTGTTGATCGGGTACGCAAGGCGACGCTTGCCCCACCAATCGGGATTGCCGTGGATCGAGCCTCCAACGGAGGCGATGGTGGCGGAAATCGACTTGACCTGCTGCTGAGCAGCATTGTCGTCGATGCCTCCATCGATGATGACCATCAATTCATAGGCACGGGTCATTGACATGTTCTCCCTTCGGACACGGTGCGGACCGTGGCCCCTAACCGGAGCAGGGTGGATATGGAACCGCGAAGGGTATCGGTCTGGCTTCCCATCGCCTCCAGTGTGTGCCATCCCTGTAGCAACTCGCCGAAAGCCAGTAATTTCAGGCCCATGGCAGAAACCTGCGAGAGCTGCGGCGGCCTGGAGCCCACCCTCACCCCCGTCCGTCGCATGTACGTGACCCCCGAAACCTGGGAGTCCGAGCACAAGCAGGTGGTCCTGCCAGAGGTTGAGCAGTGGTGCTTTTCCTGCCTGTCGCAGTACCCCCACGAACGCACCGACTAGACGGCGTCAGCCCGCAATCGCTGCGTAGGTGGCCATCAGCGGGCCGGCCGCGCGCAGGTCTCCGACCAACTGCACAGCCATCTTGTTCATCATGTAGGCGTAGGTGAGGTTGGCATCGAGATCATTCACGACGAGCGAACCACCCCAGCCACCCCACCAACATGCGTGCGGATTCGGGCTGATGGGTGAGTACTCGGAATTGAGTCCGTAGCCGACGCCCAACTTCACCGGCTGGTTGAGAACCATGTCGACACCCTCGGCCTGCACGTCGAAGATGCGGTCAGCGGCGGTGCCCGAGAAGAAGCGCTTGCCTCCCGCCTCACCGCGGTGGGAAACAATCGACTGCAACTGCGCAACGGAGCGTGCATTGCCGTGACCGTTGGCTGCAGCGCTTTCGCAGCGCCGCCACGGTTCGGTCCATGCGACCCGCGCATCCATGATCGGATTCGTGAACGTGCGCATCGAGATGCTGTCGGGGTCGACCCCTTCGATGACAAGTGGCGGCGGCGGCACGTTCCGCGTGATTCGCGGATCGCATTCGGCCGGTGTTCCGATGTGGAAGTCGGCGCCCAATGGTTCGGCGAAAGTGGTTCGGAAGTAGTTGCCGAGCGTCATTCCCGTGACCCTGCGCACGACCTCACCGATCAGGTAACCCTGCGAGATCGCGTGGTAGCCACTTGCGCTTCCCGGCTCCCACCACGGCGATTGCGCGGCGAGTCCCGTCGCGCAACGCTCGAAGTCGGCGAAATCGTCGAGGGTCATCGGCTGGTCCCAGCCCGACAGCCCCGCGGTGTGCGACATGATGTGGCGCACGAGCACATTCGACTTTCCGTTTGCCGCAAACTCGGGCCAGTACTTCGCAACGGGATCGTCGAAGCTGATCGCGCCACGATCGACGAGTTCCAGCATCGTGAGGAACATCATCGTCTTGGTCGTCGACCAAACGTTGACGATCGTGTCGCTCGCCCATTCGTGCGTGCGGGCTTCATCGGTGTGGCCGCCCCAAATGTCGACGACCATTTCACCGTTGTGAATCACCGCGACCGACGCACCGAGTTCGCTCTCACCGTCGGCGAAATTCGCCAGGAATGCCTCGCGAACGCCTTCGAAACCGGCCTTGACGTAGCCCTTTGCCTCGACACCCACCGTTGACTCCCCCACTTGTGGCATCCCCCGATGCCGTGCAAGACCCTACGACAACTCAGGCAGAGCGGCGGGCGCAGATGACAAAGGGCGACGCCATTGCGTCGCCCTTTGCACCCGAAGGTGTACGCGCACTTTTGAGGCGTGCGCCGGTCTCGTCGTTCGAAACGCTACCCCGCGTTCGGGCCTTCAGGCAGAGCGGCGGGCGCGGCCGAAAATCGGCACGGCACGAAGCAAGTGGTGCCACTTGCACGAACGACACGCCTCGACGACGTAGGCGGTGTATTCGCCGGCGCTCGAGCTGGCGCGACGTTGGATCTGGGCCATTTCACTGCGCTGTGTCACGCATCGTCCGTGCGACGGCAAATGCGGCCCGAAGACGTAGGTGACGAGCACGAGTTTGTCGGCCATGCAGATGGGACAGGTGGTCTTGGTTTCTTCGCCGAAGTTGCGTGCCGCGCGCAACAGTTCGGGGTGCGCATCACATACCTGGTCTTGGCGCAGACGGCCGCGACGGTATTCGTTGATCAGGTGTTGGCGCGCGAGGCGATGGTCGACGGCGCCGCCACCGGAGCCACCACGCAATGACCCCGCGCTGAACGACATGGTCGAAAGGCTAGCCATCGAATATCCCCCGTCTCGTACGGTGCGCTTGGCACACTTGGGTCGTGGCGCACGTGTGGTTCGGAAACAACATTGCCGGCGAGGCCGACCTGCGGTTGGTGGGCGATGTGCGCGGAAAACGCGTGCTCGAGCTCGGTCTTCCACCCGGTCCGGTGAACTCCGTCGCAATGGCACAGGCCGGTGCGCGGGCGATTGCAGTCGACAACTCACTCGAGCGCATCGCCGCGGGACGTCGCGCCGCCGAGGCCGCTGATGTACGCGTCGAGTTCCAACACGCCGAGTTGTTCCAACTCGGCTTTGCCACCAGTTCATCGATTGACCTGGTGTTGTGCGTGGAACGCATGACCGGCGTCGACGACATAGATCGCCTGTTGCGTCAGGTCCACCGTGTGTTGAAGCCCGAAGCTGCCTTTGTTGCCGTGTTGGAACACCCCGCGCACGCGATGTTCGACGGCGACGAACCGATTGCACGACGCCGCTACGGCACGGCCACGAACCTCACGATCGGCGAATTGTGCATGTCGCTGCAGCGCAGCAATTTTGCCCTCGATGCACTGTACGAACTGTTTGCGAACGACAAACCGCGTGCAGTCGTACCGAGCACGTTGGCGTTCCGCGCGCGCAAACTCGGCAACTAGCCGGCGGGCCTCAGGCCTGCTGAGTCGCCCACCATTCAGACAACCTGCGCGTGGCTTCTTCCTCGCCGAGCAGACCTTCTTCAAGGCGAATTTCCATGAGGAAATCGAGCGCACGGCCGATGTCGCGTCCGGGTTTCAGATCGAGAAGTTTCATGACGGCGACTCCGTCGAGTTCCGGCCGTAGTGCGGCGAGTTGCTCCTGTTCGGCGAGCTCGTCGATGCGTGCTTCGAGTTCGTCCATGCGACGCGACAACATGAGGGCCTTTTTTTCGTTGCGCGTCGTGCAGTCGCATCGAGTGAGAACGTTCAGCTCTGCGAGCAGCGGCCCCGCATCGCGTACGTAACGACGCACGGCGGCATCGGTCCATCCCATCGAATAGGTGTGAAACCGCAGGTGCAGTTCGACCAAAGCGGTGATGGCTTCGATGTCCTCGGTCGAGTACTTCAACGCCTTCAGACGTTCGCGCGTCATTCGTGCACCAACGACTTCGTGATGATGGAAAGTGACGCCCTTGCCCTTGCGGATCGAGCGCGTCTTTGGTTTGCCGATGTCGTGGAACAGCGCTGCAAGCCGCGTGCGGCGAAAGTCGAAGCTGGGGTGCGCGTCGGGTCGCACGTTCTCGACCACCGCAAACGTGTGGGTCAAGACGTCTTTGTGACGGTGGATCGGGTCCTGCTCCAGGCTCATTTCGGGCAGTTCCGGGAAGAAATGTGCGGCGAGGCCCGTGTCAACAAGGAACCACAGACCAGCCGTCGGGTGGTCGAGCACGATGAGGCGGTCGATTTCGGCCTGGATGCGCTCGCGGGACACGATTTCGAGCCGCGAGGCCATGTTCTTCACGGCAGCGACGAGCGCGGGCTCCGGCGCAAGATTCAGTGCGGCAATGAACCGGGCGGCGCGCAGCATCCGCAGCGGATCGTCGTTGAAGCTTTCCTCGGGGGACAACGGCGTTCGCAACACCCGTGCGATCAGGTCGGCGGCCCCGTTGAACGGGTCGATGAGCGCAGGTTCGGCACCGGTGAGTTCGAGGGCCATCGCATTGACCGTGAAGTCGCGGCGCGAGAGATCGGCGTCGATGGCATCGGAAAAAGCCACGTCGGGCTTGCGCGAATCGGGGGAATAGGCCTCGGCCCGGTGGGTGGTGATCTCGTAGACCCGGCCGTTTTTCTTGGCACCAATGGTGCCGAAGCGCTCGCCCTGGGTCCACACCGCGTCGGCCCAGCCCGACACGATTTTCTTGGTTTCTTCGGGTCGGGCATCGGTGGTGGCGTCGAAGTCGAAGGCGTCGACGTTGGTGACATCGCCCCGGCCGATGAGCAGATCGCGCACGGTTCCACCCACGAGATAGAGACGCTTGCCGGCGGCCGTGAAGCGTTCGGTCAGGGGCGCCAGTTCGGCGAGAATCGGCGCGAAACGTTCGGGAACCACGATCGGAAGGCTAGGTCCTCGACCCTCTCTGTGAACGGCACGGCACTACGGTCATATGCCGTGACGACCGTGCCGGGCCCGCGTTCGTGGAGCCTTGGCCCGTGGCCCTTCGACGCAACGACCCTCATGTTGACGCTTCACTCGGCGCACAGATCGGATTTCGTGATCAACGAAGAATTGGTCGCCGAGTGGGCGGCTGCAAGTGCGTCGAGCGACTTCCAGCGCGTACGCACCAGCGCCGTTGGGCCGGGAAGCGCCGAGGCATTGATGGCATTGGGTTTCGTCGTTCGACAAGAGCTCGACTTCCTCGTTGCCGATCTTGCCGATGACAACCATCCGCGGCGCGACACCACCTGGCGCATTGGTCGGATTCGTGCCGCAGACGCCGTGCGCATCGACGTTGCCGCCTTCGGCGATGAGTGGGCTCTCGATGAGGTCGCGTTCCACAACTCGTGTGCCGCGACTCAGCTGTTCCGCGTTCGCGGAGCCCGGGGTCGGCGCAGCCTCCCCGCATCGCAGCCCCTCGCCTACTGCCTGACGGGCGCCAGCGAAGGCACGTCTTATTTGCAGCGTCTGGCCGTCGCGCCACCTGCCCGCCGGCGCGGTGCTGCGGGGGCGCTCCTGGCCGACTCGATGCACTGGGCGCTGGGGCTTGGTGCGCAACGCATGTTCGTGAACACCGATGTGGCGAACGTTGCGGCGCTTAGCCTTTACCAACAATGGGGATTCGAGCCGGTTGGATATCGCCTGAGGGTGATGGAGTGCGACCGTGCCACGCTGCTCTCTCGCGGCGGTCATCAATGAGTCGTCTGCGGCGCGCCGTGTTCGGGGCATTCGCCGTCGTTCTCGGTGCCTTGGCTCCGTTGGCAGCGGGAACGCAACGGGCCCGACCCGCAGCCGCAGCGATGGCCAACATCACCGTCGTTCAACAGGGATTCACCATCGTGGGGGATGCCTCGTGGCGCGTCGTAGTCGATGTTGACGGCACCCTGAGCGACAAACTCAACCTGGATGTGGTCTCGCATCGACGAGTGAACACCCGCGGTGAACTTGCCGATGCATTGCGGGGAAACCTGCCCGATCAGCTCGACCGACTGCGTCTGTCGGTCTCCGACATACCGCGCAACAATGCGGGACGTCTCGTTGTGTCGGTGCCCACGGCGGCAAACACCTCCGCCCCCGAGAACCTTCTCTTCGGAGCAAGCGGCGTGTATCCCGTGACGATCGAACTGCGCAGCGGCGAGTCTCTCGTGGCGGCAAACACCACGTTCGTTCACCGCATCGACACCGGTGACGCCCTCGACGTTTCGCTCGACGGAACCTTGCAGGTGATGAACGTCGCGGCGCTGTCGTCGGCTCCCGCCCTCACGGCCAACGGCCAAAGCGTCGCATCGCCGCAATTCGCCGCCGAACTGACCGACCTGGTCGCCACATACACCGACGATGCCGATGCGCCGACCACCGTCGGTGCGTTCGTGGCGTTACAGGCCGATCAGATTGCCGTCACCGCAACGAGTGAAATGGCTCCGCTGCGCGACCAGGCGGCACGCCACACGTTTGCAGCGTCGCCCTTCGTCCCCCTCAACCCGGCGGCGATCGCCGAGGTTGGACTGGGTGAGCTGTACGCATCGCAATTACGGGCCGGCGAGGACGCGATCGGGACCGCGATCGGGTCGACCCCCGACCGTGGCGTAACGGTGATCAACGACAAGTTGACCGCCGCTGGCGCGGTGCTGCTGCGCGACGTCGGTGTACGCGGAGCAATCCTCACTCCACAGGCGATCGATGCATCGGGCTTCCGGGGAATGCTGGATTCTGCGCTCACCTACCGGGCGCGCGCAGCCGACGGATCCACGATTCTCGTGCACGGCATCGATACGTCGTATGCCGACACACTGGGCGATGCGACCCTCACACCCCTTGCCCGTGCCGTTGCCGTTGCGGGCGGGCTTGTCTTGCAGCGCGACTCCCTCATTGCGATGGGCAAGGACCTGTCGCTCGTCACGGTCGCTCTCGGAACCAGCGACGCGCGGCCCGGCGATCCGGCAGTTCTTCGCCAGTTGTTCCGATTCGTTGGAGCGAGTCCCGTCCTTCGGGTTCTCTCCTCACCGAAGCCGGCGACGGTCGAAACCACCGGCGACGTGCTCGACTTGTCGACGGGTGCGGACACCTCTCTCGTCGAGGCAAAAGCGGCTGTCGATCAGTTGACGCCCCGGGTCAACAACACCGCCTCGATGCTCGCCGACACCGACCCGCGCCGTGCGATGTGGCCGGCGATGCTGACCACGGTCCTGTCGAGTCGCTCCGATGCCACATTGTCGGCAGCGATCGTCGACCATCTCCGCGCTTCGACAAAGTCGGTTCTCGCTGCACTGCGTTTGCCGGTGGCCGCCAACTTCACCCTCAGTTCGCGCAAGAGCGAGCTTCGCCTGCAGGTTCGCAATTCGTCCGACACGCCATTGCGCACCGTCGTACGTTTCCGCAGCGCGAAACTGAAATTCGGCAATCCCCGCCAGTTGGTCGAGGTGCCGGCCAATGCGAGTGCCGAAGTTGTCGTCGAGGTCGAAGCTCGCTCGAACGGCCGATTCCCCGTGTCGGTACAACTCCTCACGCCCCGCGGTGACCTGACCTTGACCGAACCAATGACAATCACCGCCAGCGTCAGTGCGATCGCGGGTCTCGGTCAGGTCGTCACGGCCACCGCACTCCTCGTTCTTCTCACGTGGTGGGCCCACAACTGGCGGTCGAAACGCCGGCGGGCCATCGAAGCGGCGCTCGCCACGGTCGAGCACCCGTCTCGTTTTGTCGACCGAACGAACTCGGACGCCAACAACTAGGTTTCCCTTTCATGACAGTTCGCATCGTCACCGACAGCGCCTGCGATCTTCCGCAGTCGATCATCGACCAGTACGGAATCACGGTCGTCCCCCTCACAATCCGCTTCGGCGACACCGACTTCATCGACCGCGAGGATTTCGGCCCGAAGGAATTCTGGGCCAAGTGCGCCGCATCGCCCGTCCTGCCGGAAACCGCCGCCCCCTCCCCCGGCCAGTTCGAAACGGCATACCGCTCGTTGCAGGCCGCCGGCGCAACGGGCATCGTCGTTGTTTCACTGTCGTCGGCCCTCTCGGCCACCATGCAAAGCGCCGAAATAGCCGCCCGAGCGGTGGCAAGTGACCTTCCCGTACGCGTCGTCGACAGCCGCAGCGTCTCGATGGGCCAAGGCATCATTGCAAGGTCATGTGCCCAGGCCGCCGCCGCGGGGGCCAACCTCGATGAAGTCGAGGCCAAGGGCCGTGACCTGGCGGGTCGGGTTCACGTGTACGGCGCGCTCGACACCCTCGAAAATCTGAAAAAGGGTGGCCGTATCGGCGGAGCAAAGGCGATGATCGCCTCGGCGCTCGCCATCAAGCCGATCATCGACGTCCGCGACGGCAAGGTCGAAGAAGGTGGACGTCAGCGCACGCGGTCGAAGGCCCTTGCATTCCTCCTCCAGAAGGTGAAGGAGCACGGCAACATCACCGACCTTGCGGTCCTGCACGCCGAGTGCGCCGACATCGACGCATTCATCGCCCAATTGCGCGAGGTGTACTCGGGGTCGATCGAAGTCGGTGACATCGGTGCCGTCATCGGTACGCACGCCGGCCGCGGCACCATCGGTGTCGCGTTCTTCGACGCGCCATAGACACGGCGTTCTTCGACGCGCCATAGACACGGCGTTCTTCGACGCGCACGGGCGACATTCAATTCCTCAATTTGAAAGGCGCGCACAACTAGCGTCGTTGGCGCAATGGCCTCGTCACTCGTCCCGAACACGCTCATCGGAGCGCGCTACAGGCTCGAGAAACGGATCGGCCAGGGTGGCATGGCCGAAGTGTGGTTGGCCAACGACATCTCGCTGAACCGCAAGGTTGCAGTCAAGATGATGAAGGCGCAACACAACGACGATCCCGTTGTGATCGAACGTTTCCGTCGCGAAGCGCAAGCCGCCGGTGCGTTGAGTCATCCCAACATCGTCACGGTGTACGACGTTGTCGAAAACGCTGGACACCAAGCCGTCGTGATGGAGTACATCGAGGGACTCACGTTGCGCGAGGTTCTCGACCAGAAGCACCGCATCAGTCCATCACTCACGATTCACATCGGCATGGCGATTTCAAGCGCACTCGATGCCGCACATGCATCGGGCCTCGTGCACCGCGACATCAAGCCGGGCAACATTCTCATCACACCAACGGGCCGCGTGATGCTTGCCGACTTCGGCATCGCAAAGGCCGTCAACGGAAACGAAACCGATCTCACCAATCAGAACATCATGATGGGCACGGCCAAGTATCTGTCGCCCGAGCAGGTGCGTGGAAAGCCGCTCGATGGTCGCGCCGACATCTATTCACTCGGTCTCGTGCTGTACGAATGCCTCGCCGGTCGTGTTCCATTCATCGGTGATTCCGACGTCGACACTGCGCTCGCACGCGTGCAGCGCGAGGCCACGAATCTGCTGAAAATACGGCCTAATTTGCCGCCCGTCCTGACGAACTTCATCCACCAGATGTTGCAACGCGAACCCGCCAAGCGCCCCGCAACCGGACTCACCGTGTACGAGGCTCTGTTCCGTATCCGTGAAGGCGGAGTCGATGGAACGCCAACGGGTCTCACGCCGCCGAGTGGTCAGCCCGGTGTCATCGATTCGCATCCGATTTCGCCGGTGTCGGGAAGCGGTCGTCCCGTCATTCCGGGTGAGGTGACGATCAGCAATCCGGTGTCGCGTACCAAGTCAACTCCGACGCCGCGCAAGCCGGGCGGGCTGCGCATTGCTCCGTCGACGTTGTTGGCCGCGGCAATGTTGTTGATCGTCGTTCTCGTGGGTGTCGTTGCTTGGCGCAGCATCACCGGAAGCGACACCGCGACAGTGGTTGCACCCGCTGGTGAAACTGCACCGACGGCAGCGGTTGTTCCCACCGGCCCCGCCACCATCACGCGTGTCATGAGTTACGACCCGAACGGTGACGACGGAGTCGAAAATGACGAAATGCTTCCGTTCTTGATCGACGGCTTGCCGCGCACGCAGTGGAGAACGGTCTGTTACGGCGACAAGTTCTTCGGCTCGAAGGGTGGTGTTGGTGTCGTTGTTGAATTGTCGACGCCGAGCACCGGCACGCTGATGGTGAACCCGCAAACCAAGCCATGGGGTATCGAGCTGTACGGCGCGGCCGACGTGGTGCCCGCAAGTCTCGACCAGTGGGGCCAGCGCATTGGCAAGAACTACGGCACCGAGACCGGGCCCACGACTTTCGCCGTCGCCCAACCGGCCAAGTACCTGCTTGTGTGGTTCCGCGAGGCGGGTGTCAGCCCGGCATGCAGTGAGAAGAATCCGTTCCAGGGTGTCCTCGCGGGCGCAGCGTTCACGTCCACGCCGACTCCCTGACCTCAACAACTAGCCTGCGGGCGTGAATCGGGGCGGAATCGACGTCGAGCAGTCGGGTTTGCTCGCCCGTGCCCGCAACGGTGAACGTGATGCGGTCGATGCACTGCTGCGCGTCCACTACGACGCCGTGCACGCCGTGTGCCATCGCATGGTCTTGTCGCGCGAGAGCGCCGACGATGCCGTGCAGAACGCGCTGATGGCAATCGTTCGCGGTCTGCCCCGCTTCGACGGACGCTCGAGCCTGTCGACATGGATCTACCGAATCGCCACGAACGCCGCAATCGACGAGATCCGCCGTGTTCGGCGCGCGCCGAGCGCGGCCGACCCCGCCGTGTTGACAGCGACGGAGACACCGAACCCGGGCTCCGACACCACGGCCGATCTGGCCGACCACCTCGACCAATCCAGCGCTGTCGCCGCTGCGCTGTCGAAGGTGCCCCACGACTTTCGTGTCGCTCTTGTGCTGCGGTACGTCGCCGACCTCGACTATGCGGAGATCGCCGAGGTCTTGGGTGTTCCCGTGGGAACCGTGCGTTCGCGCCTTGCCCGCGGCAAGGAGGCCCTCGCCAGCCACCTGCCCCGCGATCCTCACGACGTGACGGGACAAAGCCCGGCAAAGGAACCAAACTTGCAGTCCACTACGTCAAACGAGCAGACATGACCGATCCCACCACCGGTAACGACGACGCCCTGGATGCCGCCCTGCGCGGCATGCCCCGGCCTGCCGTCGACGCCGCACGCCGCGAAGCCCACATCGCCGCGGCCCTCGGTGCGCTCGATGGGACATCCGGGCTGGCTGATCAATCGAACGTCGTCTCGCTGGCATCGCGTCGACGCCCACGCCTGGCAACCCTCACTGCGGTGGCCGCTGCCGGTCTTCTTGCCGTCGGTGTCGGAATCGGCCGAGTCAGCGCCCCCGATTCACCCGCCCCGGTGAACCAGGTCAAGAACGCCGCGTTGACCACCGTCTCGTCGAAGACCGGCGACTCCACCGTCGTCGCATGCCCCGCCCTGAGGCTGGGCGACCCGGCTCAAGTAGTCACCGAATTCGGTACGTACGTCCTTGTGCGCACGGGTGAGTCAAATGCCGGTGGGACGAACGTCGGTGAACTTGTTGTCGTGGACACCGCAACGTGCAGCATCGTGACACGCTTGGATCTGGCTCCATCCGGGGGCTGAGCGCAAAGCCCGACAGTTAGGCTGGCGCAGTGCCGTCGAATCCGCTGACCGACCCCGATTGGGCGCCGAAAACGGTTGCGTTCATCGACCGCTGGGTTGGCCTGGTTCGTGATCGCACCACTCGCCCGCTCATCACCGTGGTGCGCGGCATCGTCTTTGGCGTTCTGATTGCAACCGGCGTCGTTCTGGTTTCGGTGCTTGGCATCATCGCCCTCACCCGGGGCCTCCAGGCCGCACTCGACGCCGGCATGTCCCGCGATGCCGCAGTGTGGGCTTCGTATCTCATCATCGGCGGCGTGTTTCTTCTCGCCGGCATCGTCATCGCACGTAAACAGCGCGCCAACGACGACATCTAGACAGGAGTACCCATGTCTCAACCCGCTTCCGGATCGCACCACCGCGTTCTCATCATCGGTTCGGGGCCCGCTGGCCTGACCGCAGCCATCTACACCGCCCGCGCCAACTTGGCGCCGTTCGTGATCGAGGGTGAACCCTCGTCAACCACCGACCAGCCCGGTGGACAGTTGATGCTGACAACGGAGGTCGAGAACTTCCCCGGTTTTCCCGAGGGAATCATGGGTCCGGAACTGATGGGTCGCTTTCGCGAGCAGGCCGGTCGCTTCGGTGCATCGTTCCTCACCGAAAAGGTGACGCGGATCGACTTCGCGGCCAAGCCACTGCGTGTGTGGACCCACGACAAGGAGTTCACCGCTGATTCGGTGATCGTGGCCACCGGCGCACAATCGCTGATGCTGGGCTTGCCGCGGGAAACCGACCTTGTTGGGCACGGCGTGTCGACCTGCGCGACCTGCGATGGTTTCTTCTTCCGAGGCAAGGAAATTGCCGTTGTTGGCGGTGGCGACAGCGCCGTCGAAGAAGCCGTCTTCCTCACCAAGTTCGCCTCGAAGGTCACGATGATCCATCGCCGCGACGAATTGCGCGCCTCGAAGATCATGCGTGACCGTGCCCATGCGAACGAAAAGATTGCCTTCGCGTGGAACAGCCAGGTCGTTGAGCTGAAGGGTGACAACGCGCTGTCGGGAATCGTGTTGAAAGACACTGTCACGGGTGAGTTGTCGAACCTCGACGTCAGCGGACTTTTCATCGCCATCGGCCACCAGCCGAACACGAAACTTTTCAGCGGTGTGCTCGACATGGAAGACAGCGGTTACCTGCTCACCCGCACGGGTTCGTCCTACACCAACATCCCGGGCGTCTTTGCCTGCGGTGACGTTCAGGACCACACGTACCGCCAGGCGATCACCGCCGCGGGGTCGGGCTGCATGGCTGCCATCGATGCCGAGCGCTGGCTGGAAGACCAGCACTGACGGGCGCGGATTCGGCACCAATCGGCGTGCTCGGCGCAAAGCCGTAGACTCTGCCCCATGGCAGACGGCATCGTGACACTCACCAGCTCCACCTTCGACGAGACGGTCAACGCTTCGGACAAGCCGATCCTCGTCGACTTCTGGGCCGAATGGTGCGGCCCGTGCAAGATGATCGCGCCCATTCTCTCCGAGATCGCAGCCGAGCAGAAGGACAACCTCGTCATTGCGAAGTTGAACGTCGACGACCACGGCGACATCGCCCAGCGCTTCGGCGTCATGAGCATTCCTACCCTTCTCGTCTTCGACAAAGGCGAGATGAAAAAGCGCATGGTCGGCGCCAAAGGCAAGGGCGCCCTTCTTCAGGAGTTGTCGGAATTTCTGACGCCTTCCCACTGACCACCGGGCTCCGCTCGCCCACGGTCAGCGATCTCCAACGACGTCTCCGCAGCGCGGGTTTTCTCGTGCGCGAAGTTGAAGACGACGGGCTTTTCTGTTCGGTCACCGAACAGGCAGTCGTCGACTTCCAGGCTTCACGCGGTCTTCGCACCGATGGCGTGTGTGATTCGGCAACGTGGACTGCACTGGTCGAGGCATCGTGGTCGCTCGGTGATCGCATGCTGTACCTCACGTCTCCCAACCTTCGTGGTGAAGACGTCAACGAACTACAAACGCATTTGTCGCGACTTGGTTTTGACTGCGGTCGCATCGACGGCATTTTCGGGCCGAATACCGCGCGTGCGATCAGCGACTTCCAGAGCAACGCGGGCCTGTCGGTCGACGGCATTTGTTCGGCGGGAACCGTCACGGCAATTCTTCGCCTCGGTTCCCAAAGCGGCACGGGCCCGGGCATCGCGACAATTCGCGAAGCCGAAAACGTCCTTGCCGCCGAGCGGGGCTTTCACCGGATCGTGATCGGACAATTCGGTGGACTCAGCGGCATCGCGCGCATGGTGTCGCGCTCGCTTCGCGAGGCCCACGATGTGGTCATGCTGGTCGATGAACCCGATGTGTCGTCACACTCGCGGGCTGCGAATCACTTCGCCGCCGATGCATATCTCGGTCTCGAGGGTCACGGCGAAGATGGCTGCACCATCGCTTACTACCAAGTTCCCGGGTTCACGTCCGTACGTGGCGAGGCGTTGGCCACGACAATCGCAGCTGAGTTGTCGGCCACGCTGCCTCGCCTCAGCGTGACGGCAACAGGAATGCGTCTTCCTGTTCTCCGCGAGACGCGAATGCCGGCCGTTCTCTGTTCCCTTGGCCCATTCCACGACATCGTCGACCATGCACCCGAGGTGGCGGGTGCCATCAACCGGGCCTTTGCCGCCTGGCAGAGTTCTGCGCCGGCAGAGACCCAGTAATTGGGTTATCCACCGATACAAGCCTGTATTCACAAGGTTCTGTCGGTTTTCCCCAAGTCAATCCACAGGTTGTGGGTGACCTCAACCTGAACTAAAGGGACAACAACCCTGAACCCTCACGCGAGGGTTCCAAGATTTTCGTCTAGTTGGCGCCGGTCATTCGGCGATAGATGCGCTCGAGGTCTTCGAGGTCGGCGAAATCAATGCCGATCCGCCCGCGCTTACCGTTCATCGAGACGTGGACCTTTGTCGCCAGGAACTCCGACAACAGGCTTTCGAGCTCGAGGAGCCCGGGCGGCGGCAGTTTCGGGTTGGGTGCTGGCGGCTTGTCGTCGCCCTTGGGCTTGCCCCCCTGGCGGTCGCGCACGGCGTCTTCGACCGCTCGCACTGACCAGCCTTCGTCCACGGCCCGGCGGGCAAGCTGCTCTTGGAACCCTCGATCGGGGGTACCGAGAATAGCCTTGGCGTGTCCGGCCGACAGGCGGCCGTCGGCCAACAAGTGCTGGATCGCCGGGGGCAGGCTGAGGAGGCGCAATGCGTTGGTGATGGCCGAGCGGCTCTTGCCAACTCGGGTGGCCACCTGCTCGTGGGTCATCGAGAAGTCTTCGAGGAGCTGCTGGTAGGCAGCGGCCTCTTCGAGGGGTGTGAGGTCCTGGCGATGAAGGTTTTCGACCAGTGCCTGTTCGACCGAACCGATGTCTTCGGTCGGACGCACGACGGCAGGAATTGTCGGCAGGCCAGCCCGGGTGGCTGCGCGCCAACGACGCTCTCCGGCAATCAGTTGGTACTTGCCTTCGGCGAGTGGCCGAACAAGGACCGGCTGAAGCACGCCGATCGCTCGCACCGAGTCGGTGAGTTCCGACAACGCTGCCTCATCAAAGTGAACTCGTGGCTGGTTGGGATTGGGCTCAATTGAGCCAACGGGAACATCGCGCAGAATCGGCCCGTCAATGGGAGTCGACGTGACTTCGTTGCGCTCGACGAGGTCGGCGGTGATGAGGGCTCCGAGGCCCTTACCCAGCCCGCTTTTGCGTGCCATTGGCAATCTCCTTTGATGCTTCTCGGTAGGCGGCGGCGCCGGTGGAGGACGGGTCGAATGTGGTGATCGGCTGGCCGAATGACGGAGCCTCACTGAGGCGCACATTGCGGGGGATCACGGTGCGCAGCACGCGCTCGCCGAACTTAGCCCGCAGTTCTTCGACGACCTGGTCGGCCAATTTCGTGCGCTGATACATGACGCACAGGAACGTTGGGTCGGGCAGGCTGGGGTTCAAGGTCTTGCGGATCAGATGCAGGTTCTTCAACAGGATGTCGATTCCCTCGAGGGGGATGTACTCCGTCTGGACCGGGGTGAGAATTTCGGTTGCCGCGGTGAGTGCATTGACGGTCAATAGACCAACCGAAGGGGGACAGTCGATGAGGATGAAGTCCCACTGATCGGCAATCGGGTCGATGGCCAAGCGCAGCCGGCTCTCGCGCCCGAAGGCAGGAACGAGCTCGATCTCGGCCCCGGCCAGGTTGATGTTTGAGGGGGCGAGGAACAGGTTCTTCACGGCCGTGGGCTCGATAGCGTCCTCGAGCGGGGTGTCCTGAATCAACACGTCATAGACCGTGTGCTCGAGGTCTCGGGTGTCAATGCCGAGGGAGCTTGAGGCGTTGCCCTGGGGGTCGAGGTCGATGATGAGGGTTCGATACCCCATCTCGGCGAAACAGGCTCCCAAGTTGACGGTGCTCGTCGTCTTGGCCACGCCACCCTTATTGTTCGAGACGGCAATGATGCGGGGGCGTCCAGGGGTCTCCATGACTTCAGACTACCCCGTGGGTGTGAAAAGACGGAGGATCCCGTTGCGTCGGCGAAGCGGCAAAATGTTCCACGTGGAACATCGAAACAGCCCAAATTTGACGATTTTCGATGAATTCCTGGTCAAGACCGCCCCAAATCAATGTTCCACGTGGAACATCCGGGTCGTGCGGCGTCCCTCCGTTTTTTTGTGGGGGTTCAGGCGGGGCGGTTGAACCGGGCGACAGGACCGAGACGGACGGGGCCTTCAAGGCCCAGTTCTGCAACGAGATCGGGGGACCATCGGTCGGGGCTTCCCTCGGGTGGCTCACTGACGACGATCACCCCTCCGGGCCGGACAAGGCCAGCCGACAAGCGCAGAGTTGTTTCGTGAGGGCCAAAGCCTCGGGAGATCACTGCGTCGTATCCCCTCGCATGTTGCGGGTCGCGGACAAGTGTGGCGACGTCGGAGCAGATGGCAGTCACCCGCCCCCGCCAGCCGATCGCAGCGATCGCGAGCTCAAGGGCGTCAATGCGCTTGGCGCGCCGATCGACAAGAGCGACCTGGGCCTCGGGGAGTGCCTCGGCAACTACCAGGCCCGGCACCCCGGCTCCCGAGCCGAGGTCAATGATGCGCTGGGCGTCGGACGGCAAAGCGTCGACAAAAGCGCGCGCGTGGGCAATCACTTCATCAATGGGTCGGGGCCCAAGGGCCCCGATGCGCTGGGCGTCGACGAGGACGTCGCGAACCGAGCGCGGCATGGAGAGGATCAGTCCTCGGCGGGCTCGACCACGATCTGGCGGTACGGGTCTTCGCCGCGCGAGCGGGTGGTGACTCCGTCGATGTCGGCCAGTGTGTCGTGGACGACCTTGCGGTCGGCCGATGCCATGGGCTCAAGTACGCGGGGCTTGCCAGTGGCAATGACATCCTCGGCAACCTTCTTGGCAAAGCGGCTGAGTGCATCGCGGCGACGCTCGCGGTAGCCGGCCACGTCGACGCGCAGGCGCGTGTCATGGTCGCCCAAACGGCGCTGGGCAACGACGCGGGTCAGGTCTTGAAGGGCGAGGAGGGTGTTGCCCTTGGGGCCGACGAGGAGACCAAGGTCGTCACCGTTCACCTGAACTTCCATCTCGTCGTCCTCGCGAACAAGAACCACTTTGGCCGACAGGCCGAAGGCCGCAGTCACTCCTTCGAGGAAGCCAACAGCCTGGGCGCCCACGACGGCCGGATCGACCGGGTCGCCCTTGGGGGCGTCGTCACGCGACTCGCGCGGCGGACGTGCCTCGCGCTCGGGACGGGGCTGACGCGGCTTGCGCTCCCCACCCTGGCCGCGACCGTTTCCGTTTGAGCGCTTCTCGCCGGCAGGCTTGTCGCCACCGTTGCGGCTCCCTTCGCTGCGGCCACCTTCGGTCTTGCCGCCGCTGCGACGGCGGTCGCGACGCTCGGTCTTTGGGCGAACCTGCGTGGGGCGCACGCGGGCGCGCACACGAGCCTCGCCACGGGTGCGACCAAAGAGACCCGGCTTGGGCTCTTCGACAATTTCAAATTCGGCATCATCAACATCGACGCCGAGCATCTCGAGAGCGGCGTTCTTGGCTTCTTCAACGGTGCGACCCGTGGTCTCTACCCATTCCATTGTGTTCGTGTCCTTTGTCTTTCGCGAATCGATTAATAATTGACTGACTGATTATTTCTTCGGCGGCTTTATTTCTTCGGTGGCTTCGGGCGTCCCGGAGCAGCTCCGCCGCCGCCACGCTTCGAGGGCGGCACGGGCCGGCTCGGACGATTTCCCGACGGCGTCGGCTTGTTCTTCGACGGGGTCACCCTGCGGCTTTGAATTTGGGTCGGTGCAGATTTCGGGGCCTCGTCGGCCTTCTTGCCCTTGTTGGCCTTGTCGTCTTTTGCCATCTGACGTGCGGTCTCGCTTGCTGCTTGGGCCTGACGACCAATGGCGTCATCGTTTCCATAGAAGCGACGGGTGATGTACCACTGCTGAAGAATTCGAATGATGGCCTGTGTGGCGTAGTACACGACGAGGCCCGTCGGCAGGAACACCTGGAAAACGGCGAAGGCCACCGGCAGGTACTGCATGAGTTTCGCCTGCGTCGCCGACATGGTGGGCGAGACGGTGCGCGAGGCAACCATGCGCTGCTGAACAAAGTAGAGACCGGCCAAGGCAACGACAAGGAGTGCGTAGGGGATGCCCTTCACAAAGTCGTCGCCCATGATTCGCGCCGGGGTGGTGGCGAGATCGAGGCCGATCGAGAGCATCTTGTCGCGCTTGTCGAGCGAGGCGAACAGTTCCGACGTTTTCGAGATGTAGCCGGGGTTGAAAGTGCCGTCGTCGCCAATTCGGGTGAGGCCGTTCAAGACGCGGAACATGATGATGAACACCGGCATCTGTGCGAGCAACGGCAGGCACGATGACAGCGGGTTGACCTTGTGCTCTTGGTAGAGCTTCATCATTTCTTCGTTCAGCTTCTGGCGATCGTTGCGATGCGCCTGTTGCAGACGGCGCATCTCGGGCTGAAGGCGCTGCATTTCCAGCATGCCCTTCGTGCTCTTCAACGTGAGCGGCGTGAGGAGGACCATGATGGTCGCCGCAACGAGCGCGATGGCGCCCGCATAGCTATGAACGAGGCTGTAGAACTGGCTGACGAGCCAGGCTGCTGCTTGGAACACGGTTCCTACTTTCTCCGTGAAATGACGTCGTGGGGATCGGGCACCGGATCGAAGCCCGAGGGGCCGAAGGGCCGGCATCGCAGGAGGCGACGAAGAGTCAGCCAGAACCCGCGGCCGGTGCCGTGGGTTTCAAAAGCTTCGTGGGCGTAATTGGAACACGAGGGCGTGAAGCGACAAGGGGAGGGCCGATGGGCAAAAGCCTCTTGGTACCACTCGATCGCTGCGAGGCAGCGTTCATTCCAACTGCGACGAGTCTTTGTCATCTTGGTCGTCGTGGTCATTGCTTGCGCTCGTTTGCTTGACGGGCCGCGTTGCGCTGGGCCCCCGTGGCGGCCAAAGCCGGAAAGGCCTGGTTCAACTGGCCGAAGCTCATCGCCAACGCCGGCGCATCGGCGCCGACCAGGTACCAACCGGGGGCAAGAGTCGAAGAATTGGCCCGCACCACTTCGCGCAACTGCCTGCGCAAGCGATTGCGGGCAACGGCGGAGCCGACGGAACGCCCGAGGGCGTAGGCCACGTGGGCCTGGGAAAGGGATGGGTCAAGAAGCACGGAGCACCACAATGGGCCGGACCGAACGAAAGAGCCTTCGCGCCGCAAGCGGGCGAAGATCGTGCGTTCGTGAATTCGGCCGATCAAGCGGACAGGCGGTGGCGGCCCTTGTCCCGACGGGACTTCAAGACGGCGCGGCCAGCGCGGGTCTTCATGCGGGCGCGAAAGCCGTGCTTCTTCGAACGGCGGCGATTGTTGGGCTGAAACGTGCGCTTCATGGAACGGATCCTTTGTGCCGCAGGGCGAAAACCCCTGTCGCGGCGGATGTCGAGACAAATTGTAAGTGTCGGTGGCCGGGGCGGAAAGATGCGAAGCGGCCGGAACGCAGGGAACCGACCCCGCAAGGTTAGGGGGCATTTGTCCGAACCCCACCGCGGTGCGCAGACTGGGCGGGCGGTTTTTTGGGCTGTGGATACTCTGCTATGGTCTCGCCTCCACCTTGATCCACAAGGGTTTGCGAGGTTTTCCACACGCGGGATCACCTTCCACACCCTGTGGATAACTATGTGGACAAAGGTCGGACATACATCGCTGACATTTGGAAATTAGTTCAGAACATCGTCGCAAAGCCAAGCACAGAGAGGGGGTCGAGGAAATGGGAGAACACGACACCGTGTGGACAGCCGTGTCCGCACTTTTGCGCGCTCAAGTGTCCGAGGCCGTGTGGCTGTCGACATTCCAGGACGTCATCGCCCTGCCATCGCCCGATACGACCCTGCACCTCCAGGTGCCAAATGGTCATGTCCGGGAACGAATCCTCACGCGCTATCTCCAACTTGTTTTGGACGCGCTCGCCGAAATCGACGAGAGCGAGCGTCAGCTGCACGTCGACGTGGCACCTATCGACAACACGGTCGATATCGACCTGCCCGAGATCGACTTCGATGCCGAGCTTGCCCGTCTCACCGCGGGAACAACGTCGAGCGACGCACCAAGTGGGGTCGCCACGAAAACCGAAACGCGCGGCCAGGCAACCGGCCTGAACCCGCGGTACACGTTCGACACATTCGTGAAGGGCGCATCGAACCAATTCGCGTTGGCTGCCGCGCACCGCGTTGCCGAAACTCCGGCCCGCTCGTACAACCCGCTGTTCATTTACGGCTCGGCGGGCCTCGGCAAGACACATCTTCTTCACGCCATTGGTGAGTACGTCCAGCAGAACTACGCGCACTACGAGGTTCGTTACGTCTCGACCGAAACGTTCATGAACGAATACGTCGACGCGATTCGTACCAACACCACGGCTGCCTTCAAGCGCCGCTACCGCGAGGTCGACGTTCTGCTGATCGACGACATCCAGTTCATGGAGGGCAAGGAAGGCCTGCAGGAAGAGTTCTTCCACACCTTCAACTCCCTCCATGGGGCCAACAAGCAGATCGTGATTTCCTCCGACCGTGTGCCCGACGCGATTCCCACACTGGAAGACCGCCTGCGCGGCCGGTTCCGCTGGGGTCTCATCACCGACGTTCAACCGCCAGATCTCGAGACGCGTCTTGCCATCTTGCGCAATTACGCCGAGCGCAATGGCACCAAGGTCCCTGACGACGTTCTCGAATTCATCGCCGCCAACATCACGTCGAACATCCGTGAGCTCGAGGGCGCACTCATTCGAGTCACCGCGTATGCAGCCCTCAACCGGATCCAGATGACCGTCGCCACGGCTCAAGACCTGCTGGCCGACTTGTTGTCGGAATCGGCCTCGCGCCAAAAGACCGACGAGGAACTGTTGCAGGACATTGCTTCGTATCTCGGCTACAGCGTCGATGCGCTGCGTGGCAAGAGTCGTCAACGGCCGCTCGTCATGGCCCGACAGGTCGCGATGTACGTCATGCGCGAACAGACCGAACTCAGTTATCCCTCGCTTGCTCGTCTGTTCGGCGGCCGCGATCACACCACGGTGATTCACGCCGTGGAAAAGGTGCAGCGTCTGATGGCCGAACGCAAGCAGGTCTACGACCAGGTCACCGAGCTGATTCGTCGCTCGAAGAAGGGCTGATGGTCGTGTCGGCGCGTGTCATTTCCTCTGGGGACAACATGTTGGTTGTGGCGGGGACAACCTGCGCAGCAATGGGTACAAACATGGGGTTGTCCACCGGTGCAATCATGTGTTCGCCCGCACGTGTGGAAAACTGGGGACAACGTGCGTCGACTGCTTTCCGCGCCAACACTGGCGCAGATGCTGTTTGTCCACAATTCACAGGCCTTATTACAAGCATTATCGATTTATCTCCCATCCGACAGGGTCAATCGCCCGGGTCACACTCAAAGCAGGACGCGTCGTGAAATTTCGTTGTGAACGTGAACAACTTGCCGAAGCCCTCGGTCTCGCCTCGCGTGTCGCGTCGGGCCGTGTCGGAGCATTGCCGGCGTTGTCGGGTGTTCGCCTGCAGGTCAAGGGCGACATGTTGCATCTCACCTCAACCGACAACGACATGACACTGCAGGCCAGTCTTCAAATCGGTGGCGATCGCGACGGCATCAGCCTGATCAGCGCAAAGTTGTTGAACGACATCGTGCGTTCGTTGCCCGAGGGAAAAATCACGCTCGAGGCCAGCCCAGAATCACTTGCCGTTCGCAGTGGCCGTTCACAATTCACCGTTCCCACCTACAACGCACTCGACTTCCCGAATGTGGCGCCGTCGGCCGGCACACCATTCAGCGTCCCGGCCGCCGAATTCGGTGAAGCCCTGCGCCAGGTGGTTCGTGCAGCAAGCAGCGACCAGATGCGCATCGCATTGACCGGCGTGTTGCTGTCGGGCGAAGAAGGCGCTTTGCGTCTTGTTGCCACCGACTCGTACCGCCTGGCGGTACGCGACGTCACGTCGATCACGGTTGCGGCTACCACGAAAGTGCTCATCCCCAGCAAGGCCCTCGCCGAGGTGCAACGCCTGTTGTCGGGCGCAACGGAAACCGCCATCAGCATCGATGAGAACTCCGTGACCTTCGAAGTCGGCGGCACCAAGCTGACCACGCGCATCCTCACCAACGAGTACCCCAACTACAAAAACCTGATGAACGGCACGTATCCGAATGCCATCACGACCGGCCGCGAAGCACTGCTCGATGCGCTGCGCCGTGCGCGAATCCTCGCCAAGGACCAGGGGCCCGTTCGTTTGGCGATGACGTCGAACGGCTTGAAACTGACGGCAGGCACCAAGGACAACGACGAGTTCGAAGAAGATCTCGACGGTGTGTACAACGGTGACGACATCACAATCGCGTTCAACTCCGACTATCTCGCTGCGGGCATCGATGCGATTCCCACTGACGACGTCATCATCAAGACCATCGACCCGGGTCGCCCCGCGGTCATCACCGCTGCGGGCGAACAGGCAAGCGAGTACCTGTACCTGTTGATGCCCCAGCGCATCTGACGTTCGGCGCGGGATGATCGTCGAACATCTCGAGCTCACCAATTTCCGCAATTACGTCACAGCCGACATTCGGTTCACTCCCGGAACGACGGCGTTGATCGGTGCGAACGGTCAGGGCAAAACGAATCTCGCCGAAGCACTGACCTTCCTTGCGACGCTCGACAGTTTTCGTGGTGTGCCGACGGAAACTCTGATCCGCAACGGCCAGGACACCGCGATCATTCGCGCCGAGGTGCGTCACGCCGACGGCAGGGAAGTATTGATCGAAGCCGAACTGACACGAAACGGACGCAACCGAGTGCAGGTGAACAAGCAGCGCCTCGTGCGGACACGCGACCTGCTGGGTGTGATGCGCACGACCGTGTTCTCACCCGACGATCTGGTGTTGGTGAAGGGCGGACCCGGCGAACGCCGACGGTTCCTCGACGACGCGCTCGTTGCACTGTCGGTGCGCAACGATGCATTGCGCCGCGAAGTCGACCGCGTGGTGCGCCAACGCAGCGCATTTCTGAAACAGATCGGCTGGAAGCCGAGCCCTTCGTCGTTGTCGGCTGACGAAGCCATGACCCTCGACGTGTGGGACCAGAAGTTGTCCGAGGCCGGGGGAGCCATGGGTGATGCCCGCGCCCACCTGGTGGCCCAACTGCAACCCATGGTGACCACCGCCTATGAAGACCTGGCCGGGCGGCCCACCCCCATCGACCTGGTCTATGAACCCGAGTGGCGTCGGATCGGCCTGGCCCACGCCCTGGCATCGGCCCGGGCCGAAGACCTGCGCCGCAGCCTGACGACAACCGGCCCCCACCGCGACGACCTGGATCTCTTGATCAACGGCCTTCCGGCCCGCACCCAGGCCTCGCAGGGCGAACAGCGCACCCTGGCCCTGGCCCTGCGCCTGGCCACCCACCGCCTGATCACCGACCGGGTGGGTTCGCCCCCCGTGCTGGTCCTCGACGACGTGTTGTCCGAGCTCGACCCCGACCGTTCGACGGCCCTCTTGGCCCACATGCCTGCGGGCCAGGTGATCATCACGTCGGCGTCGGGACTTCCCTCGGCCGCACACCCCGATCGCATACTGCACATCGCTGCCGGCACCGTGTTGGCTGACTCCGTATCGAACGATGACTGACGAACCGATTCACCTCGACACCACCATGGCGCATCTCTTGCGCCGCTTGAAGATGGACGCCCCACGCGAGGTTGCCAGCGTCTTCGGTGCGTGGGACGACGTTGTCGGGTCCGACATCGCGCGTCACATTCAGCCCGTTCGGCTCGATGAAAAAGTGCTGTACGTCGAGGCCACCGATGCCGCGTGGGCGACACAATTTCGCTTTCTCGAAAGTGACGTTCGTCGTCGTCTCACCGACCGAACCGGCACCACCATCGCACACATTCAGGTGCGCCAAAAGGGCCGATGAAATCGGGCCAAATCACCCACGCAACATCGGGTGGAATCACCCTTCCGACAAGGCGCAGAAGGTAGAATTTCGCAGTGAGCAAAACCGATTCCTCGACCGCCTCCCGATCGAAAAAACCGACGGCCGATTACGGTGCGAAGGACATCCAAGTCCTCGAAGGTCTCGACCCCGTCCGCAAGCGTCCGGGCATGTACATCGGCTCGACGGGCCTCGCCGGATTGCATCACCTCATCTGGGAAGTCGTCGACAACTCGATCGACGAAGCCATGGCGGGTTTCTGCGACACCATCAACGTTGTTCTGCAAGATGACGGCGGCTGCCGCGTCGAAGACAACGGTCGTGGCATCCCCGTCGACCCCTATCCCTCGGGTCCCCACAAGGGGAAAAGCGCGGCCGAGGTCGTGCTGACGGTGCTCCACGCCGGCGGCAAGTTCGGCGGCGAGGGCTACAAGGTCTCGGGTGGCCTCCATGGCGTGGGCGTCTCGGTGGTCAACGCCCTGTCGACCAAGGTGATCGTCGAGATCGACCGCGGCGGCGACCGCTTCGAACTGCAGTTCGAAAACGGCGGAAAAATGAAGGGCAAGATCGCCAAAACCGGCTCGACTCCGGCCAAGGGCCGCAAAACCGGCACTTCGGTCACCTTTTACCCCGATCCCAGCATCTTCCAGGCCGAGGGCATCGAGTTCGTGGCCCGCACGGTCACCGAACGCCTCCAGACCATGGCCTTTCTCAACAAGAACCTGGCCATCAACTTCGTCGACGAGCGTCCGGGCAAGGAAAAGAAAGAGACCTTCCAGTACAAGGGCGGCATCGTCGACTTCGTCAAGCACCTGAACGCTTCGAAAGAAGCCCTGTTCAGCAAGGTCGCCCACTACGAAGAAGAAGACGAAGACGAGGGCATGCAGCTCGACATCGCCGTGCAGTGGAACACCGGTTACTACGAGGGCATCCACGGTTATGCCAACGGCATTTCCACCACCGAGGGCGGCATGCACGTCGAGGGCTTCAAGACGGCCCTCACCTCGGTGGTCAACAAGTACGCCCGCGACAAGGGGCTGTTGAAGGAAAAGGACGACAACCTCCTCGGCGAAGACATTCGCGAGGGCATGACCGCCATCGTCTCGGTGAAGTTGCGCGAACCCCAGTTCGAAGGCCAAACCAAGGCGAAGTTGGGCAACGTCCCCATGCGCTCGTTCGTCCAAAAGG
>CAZKVD010000021.1:0-23702 GCA_964556145.1 uncultured Bifidobacterium sp.
CTGATGGTGCTGTCGGTGTTCCTTCACATGGCGCGAGTGTTCTACCACGGTGCGTACAAGCCGCCGCGCGAGTTCAACTGGGTCATTGGTGTCGTTCTGCTCACGCTCACGCTGCTGCTGTCCTTCACCGGCTATCTGTTGCCGTGGGACCAGTTGGCACTGTGGGCCGTTGCAGTGGGTACCAACATGATGGGTTACACCCCCGTCTTCGGTAGCCAGGTGCGTTTCGTTCTCCTCGGCGGCGTCGAGATCGGTTCCGAAACGTTGTTGCGTTGGTACGTGCTCCACGTGATCATGCTCCCGTTTGTCATCGTCATCTTCATGGCCATCCACTTCTGGCGCGTCCGCAAGGACGGCGGAATTTCCGGCCCCTTGTGATGGAGGTTCACAACAATGACTGAGATCCCCGAACACCTCCTGAAGCGTGCGCAGGCCGCGCGTGAAAAGGCAGCCGGTGGCGACGCCTCCGGCGCGGCCGCAGGCAGCGATCGCATTCCCGACCAGTTGCTCGACCGCACCAAGGCGGCGGGTTCCGGCGTCGCGGTTGCCGACAGGCCGACTGCCGTCGTCACCGCTGCGGCTGCCGGTGGGTTGCCGATCGGGGCAGGACCGGGCGGACACACGCAACGGTTGCTCACGGTCGTCAAGTCGGGTTCGATCCAAGAAGTGAAGGCCGCACCGGTCGACAAGGTCCACACGTGGCCTCACCTTCTGGCCGTCGAGTTCGTCGCCGCCCTTGCGTGCACGGCGTTCCTCTTCATGTTCTCGTGGTTCGTGAACGCACCGCTTCTCCAGGCTGCCAACGTCAACCAGACGCCGAACCCATCGAAGGCACCTTGGTACTTCCTCGGCCTTCAGGAATTGTTGACGATGTTCCACCCGATGATCGCGGGCGTGACCCTGCCCGGCATGGGTCTCATTGCGCTCATCCTTGCGCCGTACATCGACAAGAACCCGTCGAACAAGCCCGAGGATCGCAAGTTCATCACCAGCTTGATGACGGTGCACCTCATGTTCTGGGCGGTGCTCGTCATGATCGGTTCGTTCTTCCGCGGTCCGGGATTCAACTTCGTGTTCCCGTGGCGCGACGGCATCTTCTTCGAGTTGTGATCATCGGAATCGAGAGAGGTAAAGACAAATGAGCACTTCCCTCATCATCGCGTTGGCGGTCGTTGCAATCGTCGTTCTCGGTGGACTCGTGTTCGTCACCGCTGCGCGCAAATCAGAAGTACGTGGTGCTGGTGCGCTGTCCCGTGAGACGAAGAAGCGCGACCGTGGTGTTGCTGCTTCGGCGGCCGGAGCTTCGGGCCGTGCATACGAATCGGCAGCAACTTCGACGTCAACGGATCTCGCCGTGCGCGACTCGGTCGAACTCGCCGAGTGGGTTGCCCCCGACCCCGAAACGCTCGGCGAAACACGCCGCGCGTTCTTCAACCGTGCAACCGTCACGCTGATGAGCGCATCGCTCGGAGCATTCGGCGCATCGCTCATCGGCTTCCTGTGGAAGGGCGCGTCGGGTGGCTTCGGCTCGAAGATCGCCGTCGGCAAGATCGACGACGTGATGCAGGGCATCAAGTCGAACAAGGGCTTCATGTACTACCCCGAAGCACGCGCATGGGTCACCGAGTACCCGAAGGATTCCCTCGCGAAGGCCGAGGCGATCTACGGCAAGCAGGCAGCGGTCTTCGCCGGAATGCAGGCCGGCGTCGTGGCGTTGTATCAGAAGTGCCCGCATCTCGGATGCCGCGTTCCTGATTGCAAGAGCTCACAGTGGTTCGAGTGCGGTTGTCACGGTTCGATGTACAACCGCGTCGGCGAGAAGAAGGGTGGCCCGGCTCCGCGTGGCATGGATCGCTTCGGCATCGCGGTGAACAACGGCGTTCTCGTCATCGACACCGGCGCCGTGTTCGGCGGACCGCCGATCGGCGTCAACACCACCGGTCAAGAAGCCGAAGGACCCCACTGCTTGGCAGCGGGTGGAGGTGGTCACTGACCATGGTCGCAGGTATCACCACGAACATTGCTTGGATCGTTCTCGCAACGATTGTCGTTGCATGGGTTTTGTACGCCACGTTCAACATCCGTGGTTCGCGTCGTGAACTCGGTTCCGAAGTCGAGTTGGCTGCCAACCGCAAGCCCTACTACGACGACGAAATCCTCGAGGGCAAGAAGCTCGAGCGCACCCAATTGCTCGGCCTTGCATTCCTAGCCGTCATCACGGTTTCGCTGCCTCTGTATTGGGTTCTCGAACCCGGTCGCCAGTCGAATGCCGAATTCGGTTGGGACAAGCGTTTCGCCAGTTGGGGTGGCAAGTTGTTCGATGTCACCGCAAACGGCGGTTTCAACTGCGCCGGCTGTCATGGTGGCATGAAGGCCAACGGAGGCAATGCCCCCTACGCCGTCACCGATCCGAAGACGGGTGAAGTCAAGGCGGTCAGCTGGAAGGCGCCGGCATTGAACACCGTGTACCAGCGTTACTCAGAAGATGAGGTGCGCTTCATTCTCGAATACGGACGCCCCTTCTCGCCGATGTCGCCATGGGGAACCATCGGCGGCGGCCCGATGAACGAGCAGCAGATCCAGACCCTCCTCGTTTACTTGGAGAGCATTCAGATTCCGCTCGAAGAAGGCGCAATGCCGGCAGCGAAGTCCGAGGAGATTCAGGCCGAAGCCGAGCGCCTCGTCAAAGCGGGCGCCTACAAGTCCGTCGGCGAAGCACTGTTCAACCTCGATATCGACGGTGGCGCGTACTCATGCGCCCGCTGCCATACCAAGGGTTGGTCGTACGGAGACCCACAAACAACCGGTGGCGGAGCCTTTGGTCCGAACCTCACCGGTGGATCGAGCGTTCGCCAGTTCCCGAGCCAGGACGAGATGATCACCTTCATCAAGGGTGGATCCGAACTCGGCAAGCGTTACGGCGAGCAGGGGCAGGGCAGCGGACGTATGCCCGGATTCGATGCGACATACACCGACGAGCAGATCAAGGCGATCGTCGAATACGTGAGGGGTTTGTAGATGTTGTCCACTCTTCTCGCCGTTGGGTGGGAGCCCGAGATCCGTGGTGCGCTCGTCGTCATCATCGGGGCGGTGGCTCTCATGGGCAGCGTCTATCTCATTCTCGGAACCAACATGGGTGCACGCCTGGGCTTGCTCGTGGCGCTTGCCGGTTTGTTCGGATGGATGGCAACCATGGGCGCCGTGTGGTGGACCTACGGCATCGGCCTGCAGGGACGTCAACCGACATGGAAGCCGGCAGCGCCGATCTCCATCGTCCGTGATGCACGCCTTCTCGATCGCGCCGAGGTCATTGGTGCGCCGATCAAGATCGATGCCGGGGCATCGCCCGCCGAAGTGGCGAAGATCGCCCAGGCCGAGTTGATCGAAGCCGGTTGGACGCGCCTCGACGATGCCGACCCGCGTCGCGGTCAGGCCGTTGCATCGGCCGACGACATCATCCAGAACAAGGCCGAAGAGTACGCAGCAGGGGAGTACACGGCCGTTTCGGTATACGACCGTGGTGGCGATCGGTGGCCGAAGATCACCGATGAACTCGATTTCACCGCGTTCTTCCACAAACCGCGCTATGCCCTCGTCGAGCTTGCTTCGCTTGTTCCGCAACGTACCGAACCCGGTCGCGCACCTGCCCGCCCGGTGATCGACGAAGAGCAGCCACATCGTTATCTGCTCATGATCCGTGACCTTGGTTCCAAGCGTCAGCCTGCGGTGTTCATCACCATCGGGTCCTCCATCATCTTCCTCATCCTGTGTTGGCTCCTTCACCGTCGCGACCGTTTCGTGAAGGACAACGTCGCGGGTGAGCTGAATCCGGCGCAGGCCTAGGAGTCGATTCGACGTGGGTCAGTACCTCCCGATCATCGCCTTGTTGGTGTTGGCGATCCTGTTCGGTGCTCTGAGCTTCGTCGCATCCAGGCTTCTCGCGCCGAAGCGACCGAACGCCGCGAAGGAAGCGCCTTACGAGTGCGGCATTGTCCCGGGTCGTGAACCACCGCAGCGTTTTCCGGTGTCGTTCTACATCGTTGCAATGTTGTTCGTCATGTTCGACATCGAAATCATCTTCGTTTACCCGTTCGCGGTCGACCGGCAGTTCCTTGGTTCGTTTGCGTTCTTCGAGATGCTCGCTTTCAGCACGGTCTTCTTCATCACGTTCGTTTACGTCGTGGCACGTGGCGCGCTCGACTGGGGTCCGGTGCAGCGTCAACGACGTATCGACTCCTCTCTTGAGGGCGTCGTGTCGTCCGCACGCACAACCACCTCGACAATCCGTCGGGTCGGCTCCGAAGGTCGCATCGAAACACCGAACGAAGGGGTGGCTGCCTGATGGGAGTCCGCGACGTTCTCGACGAGGGCCTCGGTGGCCTGCAGCACAACTTCCTGACCGGCCGCATCGAAGACCTCGTCAACTGGTCGCGTTCTCGGTCGTCGTGGCCTGCGTCTTTCGGCCTCGCCTGTTGTGCAATCGAAATGATGGCAACCGGTGCGGCCCACTACGACCTCGCGCGGTTCGGTATGGAAGTCTTCCGCGCGTCCCCGCGCCAGGCGGACATCATGATCGTGGCCGGTCGTGTGAGCCAGAAGATGGCTCCCGTTCTTCGTCAGGTGTACGACCAGATGATGGAACCCAAGTGGGTCATCTCGATGGGCGTCTGTGCCTCGAGCGGCGGCATGTTCAACAACTACGCAATCGTGCAGGGTGTCGACCAGGTGGTGCCCGTCGATGTGTACGCCCCCGGTTGTCCTCCAACCCCTGAGACCCTGATCCACGCGATCGAAACGCTCCACCAGCTCATCGAAGACGGTGAGATTCTGCGTCGCCGCAAGGAAACCGGCGCGGGCGCCAACGTCCACGTGCACGAAATTCCGGCGGGCTCTGTCAGCACGCCCGTCATTCTCGGAAGTCGTTGATCATGAGCGAGGACACGACCGTGACCAGTCCTGCCCCGGCGCCCACGCGGTACGGCTGTGCCGTCAGCGAGTCGCGTGGTCAGGTCGTCATCCATCCCACTCGTGAGACCTACATCGCAACGTTGAAAGCGCTCGTCGACGACACGTTCGTCCTGTGTTCCGATCTCACCGCGGTCGATTACTCGACCTACGCCTCACGTGTCGGCAAGCCGAGCGAACGTTTCGAAGTGGTGTTGAATCTCATCTCGATCGAACGCCGTGAGCGCGTGCGAGTGAGGGTTGCTGTTCCTGAGGCCGACGCAACGTTGCCGTCGGCCTTCGATCTGTATCCCGGTACCGAGGCAATGGAGCGAGAGGTTTTCGACATGTTCGGTATCACCTTCACGGGCCACCCCGATCCTTCCCGAATCCTGATGCCCGAGGACTGGAACGGCCACCCGTTGCGCAAGGACTATGCAATCGGACGCATTCCGGTGCAGTTCAAGGGGAGCCCGTCGTGACCGATCTGATCACAGCTACGCCCGGTGCAACCGCCGAGGGCAACCAAGAGATGCGCACCCGCAGCGAACTGACTGCGAAAGAAGTGATGCGTGAGATCGGCTCGGTTCTCCGCCTGTCCGAATCCGAGGCTGCGGCACTGGCGAACGAATCCGGCGAGGTTGCCGAAGATCAATCGATGATCATCAACATGGGCCCGCAGCACCCCAGTACCCACGGTGTGTTGCGTCTCATGCTTGAACTCCAGGGCGAGCGCGTTCTGCGTTGCAAGCCGATCATCGGTTACCTGCACACCGGAATGGAAAAGACCGGCGAGGACCTCACATTCATGCAGGGCGGCACGAACGTGACGCGCATGGACTACCTCTCGCCGCTCAACAATGAACTCGTCTTCTCGATGGCCGTCGAGAAGTTGCTCGGAATCGACGGTGACATTCCGGAACGCGCCGTATGGATGCGTATGTTGCTTTCCGAGCTGAACCGCATGGCGAGCCATCTGCTGTTCCTTGCAACAAACGGCATGGATATCGGGGCCGTGTCGATGATGATCTACGGCTGGCGCGAGCGTGAGGAAGTCCTGCGCTTTTTCCAAAAGGTCACCGGCCTGCGAATGAACCACAACTTCATCCGCCCCGGAGGCCTTGCGGCCGACCTTCCGGCGGGCTGGCGTGACGACGTTCTCGACATCCTCGATCGTCTGCCCGATCGTCTCGCCGAGTACGACACATTGATGACTGAGCAGCCGATCTGGCGCGAGCGCCTGCAGGGCGTCGGTGTCATCACTGCACAAGAGGCGGTTGCGCTTGGCGCCACCGGACCCATTTTGCGTTCGACCGGGGTTCCGTGGGACCTGCGACGCGACATGCCTTACCTGCGCTACAACGATGTCGAGTTCGATGTCATCGTGGGTTCGTACGGCGATGCATTCGACCGCTACGCAATTCGACTCAACGAAATCCGTGAATCGATGAAGATCGTGCGTCAGATTCTTGATCACATGCCCGCGGGTGACTACCGAATCCAGGACAAGAAGGTCACCCCGCCGCCGCGTGCGCGAATCGACGAGTCAATGGAAGCGTTGATTCACCACTTCAAGATTTTCACCGAGGGATTCAAGGTTCCCGAGGGCGAGGTGTACGTCGGCATTGAAAGCCCGCGTGGCGAGATTGGTTGCTACATCGTCAGCGATGGCTCGTCGAAGCCCTACCGCATGCACATGCGCGCGCCTTCTTTCGTGAACATCCAGTGCCTGCCGCACATGATGCGCGATGGTTTGGTGGCCGACGCAGTTGCAGTGATCTCTTCCGTGGACCCGGTCTTGGGTGAGGTCGACCGATGAGCCGCCTCAATGATTCCAACGTGGCAATCGCCCAAGAGATCATCGCGCGTTATCCGCGACCGAAGTCGGCGCTGATTCCGTTGCTGCACCTTTCGCAGGAACAAAACGGCTACGTCACCGACGCAGCAATGAAGCACATTGCCGAGCTTGTCGGCGTTGCACCGGCAGAGGTGCTCGGCACTGCGTCGTTCTACGAGATGTTCAAGTTCGAGCCGGTCGGCAAGTACGTCATCAACATCTGCGGAACGATGTCGTGTGCGCTCATGGGATCCGAAGAACTTCTCCACCATGCCGAACACAGGTTGGGCATCAAAGCGGGCGGCACAACGGCCGACGGAATGTTCACGATCGAGCACGCCGAGTGCCAGGCAGCCTGCACCGAGGCACCGTGTCTGCAGGTGAACTACCGCTACCGGTTCCGCATGACGCCCGCTCAGCTCGATGCGCTCATCGATGACCTCGCAGCGGGCAAGTTGGCCGAAGAAATTCCGGCACACGGAACACTCGCTCGTGTGCGCCAGCACATTCCCGCCGACCGTGCGGTTGGTGCGGTGCCGCCCGAAGCGCCGGGTCAAGAGCCGGTGTGGATGAACGGGAAGGCGGCACTGTGAGCGGTTCGTTTGCGCACGCAGCAGGATTCATCGCTGGTGATCGTCCGAAGATCGTGACGTCGCGTTTCGAGCACGCCGATTCGTTCACGATCGAGCGCTATCTGGCAACCGACGGGTACAAGGGTCTTCGCGCCGCGCTCGCACGACCCGCTGCCGACGTTCATGAGGAAGTGAAGAACGCGACCGTTCTCGGTCGCGGTGGTGCGGGATTCCCTGCCGGTACCAAGTGGGGCCTCATGCCCCCCGGGAATTACCCCCGTTACCTCGTCGTCAACGGCGACGAAAGCGAGCCCGGAACATACAAGGACCGACTCCTCATGGAGCGAGATCCGCATCAGCTCATCGAGGGCTGCCTGATCGCTTGTTACGCAGCGGGCCTTTCGCGGTGCTTCCTCTACATCCGTGGCGAGATGGCAACCGCGCAAGAGCGCGTTGCTGCTGCGCTGAACGAGGCGTACGCAGCGGGCTACGTCGGCCGCAACATTCTCGGTTCGAACTTCTCGGTTGACATCGTTCTGCACTGGGGTGCAGGCGCCTACGTCGTCGGAGAAGAGACCGCACTCATCGAAAGCCTCGAGGGCAACCGCGGAATGCCGCGCCTGAAGCCCCCGTACTTCCCGGCGGCCATCGGTCTGTACGGTCAGCCGACGGTCGTCAACAACGTCGAGACACTTGCGAACCTTCCGTGGATCGCGCGCAATGGTGCCGAGGCCTACACGGCAATCGGTACCAAGACCTCGCCCGGCACGCGCATGGTCGCGGTGTCCGGACACGTCAAGCGTCCCGGCGTGTACGAAATCGTGAACGGCATCACCACGTTCCGTGACCTCCTCTACGGCGACGACTTCTGCCAGGGCATCCGCAACGGCAACAAGCTGAAGGCATTCGTGCCGGGTGGCGGATCCGCACCGTGGTTCCTTCCCGACCAACTCGATCTGCCGTTCGAAGCAAGCCAAGTTGGACCCGCGGGTTCAATGCTCGGTTCCGGAGCCATCATGGTCATGGACGAGACGACCGATATTCCGCACGCTGCCCTCACGCTGACCCGGTTCTATGCTCACGAATCGTGCGGCAAGTGCACGCCGTGTCGCGAAGGTGGTACCTGGCTCGAGCGCATCCTCACCCGCATTGTCGAGGGCAACGGCACCGATGCCGACCTCGAGCAGTTGGTCGAAGTGGGTACTTCAATCTGTCCGGGTGATTTTCCGCACGCTTCGAGCGAACGCCTCGGTCTGTCGTCCGTGCCGTTCCCGTACAAGATGACCACGATCTGCTTCGTCGGTCCATCTGCCTACGCACCGGTGAACTCGGCACTGACGTTGTTCCCCGAGGAATTCGAGGCGCGTGTCACCAAGCGCAATCGAATCCCCGTCACTGCAGTTGGGGGTGAGTGATGAGCACCACCGAGTCGAACGAGACGCAAGAGGCCCAGGAAGTGGTCGTCGATCCGAATGCCGTCACGATCAATCTGAACGGACGCGATGTTGCGGCCCGCAAGGGTGAGTTCATCATCGCTGCGGCCGACCGCGCGGGTGACTTCATTCCGCGTTTTTGCTACCACCCGCGTATGAAGTCGGTGGGCATGTGCCGTCAGTGCATGGTCGAAGTCGAGGGTCCGCGAGGGCCGATGATGGTGGTGTCGTGCATGACCCCCGTGGCCGAAGGCCAGGTCGTGCGCACCGAAACCGACCAGGTGAAGCGAGCCCAAGAGGGAATGCTCGAACTGCTCCTTGCCAATCATCCGCTCGACTGTCCGGTCTGCGACAAGGGTGGCGAATGCCCGCTGCAGGACCAGGCGTTTTCGCACGGTCCCGGCGAAAGTCGCTACGTCGAGGAAAAGCGCCACTACGAGAAGCCGATCGCCATCAGCGAACTCGTCTACCTCGATCGAGAGCGTTGCATTCTCTGCGACCGCTGCACACGTTTCGCGAGCGACGTGGCCGGCGATCCGCTCATTTCCTTCACACACCGCGGCAACAACACCCAGGTACTGACGTTCCCCGACGAACCGTTTGCGTCGTACTTCTCGGGCAACACGGTTCAGATCTGCCCGGTCGGAGCCCTGACGGCCAAGCCCTATCGCTTCAAGGCTCGCCCGTGGGATCTCGAGGAAACCGAGAGCACGTGCACCACGTGTGCGGTTGGCTGTCGTGTATCTGTGCAGTCGAGCCGCGATCAATTGGTTCGTTTGCAGGGCATCGACAATCCCGACGATCCGTCGGCGGGAACAATCAACTGGGGTTGGCTCTGCGACAGGGGTCGTTTCAACTTCGAATCGGTTGCCAGCGACGAGCGTCTCGTATCGCCGATGCTGAAGGGCGACAAAGGTCTCGCACCGACCTCGTGGGCCAATGCCCTCGAGGTTGCGGCGCGCACGATTCGTCTGGCCGTGTCGTCGCGAGGTGCCGACAGTGTTGCGATTCTCGGTGGCGCGCGTCTTGCCAACGAAGATGTCCGGGCGTGGTCGATGCTCGCCGATGCACTCGGTGTGTCGATGCGCGATTCACAACTCGACGATGGCTTGCCGGCCGACATCTTTGATCTCCCGCAGGCGAGCATCGACGACGCGGCAACGGCGGCAACGATCGTTCTGCTCGCACCCGATCTGAAAGAAGAACTGCCCGTTCTCCACCTTCGTCTTCGTGACGCAGCAACCAAGCGTGGTGTGCGGATCATCGAAATTGCGCCGAAGGCATCGGGTCTCACCCGTCACGCGTGGAAGTTCGTCCCCTACGAACCGGGTACACAGGTCGCCGCAATCCGTGCTGCGCTTGCTGACCCGACAATTTCCGCACAGCTGTCGGGCGGCAACGTTGTCGTGGTACTGGGTCGCGCAAACCTCGCCGAGTCGGCCGATTTCACGCTCCAAGCGTTCAACACGCTCGCGTCGGCGGTCCCCGGTCTTCGTGTTCTTCCGGTCTTGCGACGTGGCAACGTGCGTGGCGCTCTGCAGCAGGGCCTCGCGCCTGCGTCGTCGGGCGATGCACGTGAAATCCTTCGTGCCGCAGCCGATGGTCGTGTCGAGTGCCTGGTGTTGCTCGGTGCCGATCCACTGACCGATACACCCGATGCCGATCTCGCCCGTCGTGCGCTGGCTAACGCCCGCAGCATCGTCGCGCTCGACACCTTCCCCACGGCCTCGTCGGTTCTGGCCGATGTCCTGCTTCCCGTTGCGGCTTATGCCGAGCGCACCGGAAGTGTGACCAACATCGAGGGCGCCGTCAGTTGCCTTTCGCAGCGCATCACCGCCCGTGGTACGAGTCGTCCGGATTGGATGGTTGCGATCGAGTTGGCCGAGCGTCTCGGTCACGATCTCGGCGTGTCATCCCTCACCGACCTTGCCGCCGAGCACGTCGAACCCGCCGGCCGCACTTCACTCGATGTCACGAATGTCGTTGCACCCGAACGCAACTCGTACGACCTGCGACTCGTCGTGTCACGCAAGATGTACGACCGTGCGGTCGGAACCGTTGCGAGCAGGTCGCTGGTCAACCTCTCCGTCGGTGCAGCGGTGTATCTCAATCCTCGCGACGCCGAGGCCATTGGCACCGCAGCCGGCCGTGAGGTTCGCGTATCGACATCGCGCACCTCGATCGTCCTGCCGGTGCGAGTCGACCCGGGCATCACCAAGGGAACCGTGTGGGTGCCCTTCAACCAGGCCGGTGCCGACATCCGTGAACTCATCAGTGCCGACCAGCCTGTTGTCGATGTGCGGGTGGAGAATCTGAAGTGAACGTCCTCTCTTTCCTCGCCATCGATCCACTTCTCGAGGGTGACCTCGCGTGGACGCCGTTGCTCATCGTTCTTGTCAAGGTTCTCGTCGTCTTCGTTGTCGGTCTCGTTGCCACGATGTTGATGGTCTGGTTCGAGCGCAAGGCAATCGCCGGCATGCAGAACCGCATCGGACCGAACAAAGCGGGCCCCTTCGGTTTGCTGCAGACCTTGGCCGACGGAACCAAGTTGTTCTTCAAGGAAGACCTCCTGCCGGAAAAGGCCGACAAGTTCGTCTTCCGTTTGGCGCCCTATCTCTCGTTTGTCCCCGCGTTTCTCGCCTTTGCGATCATCCCGCTGGGCGGCGACTTCCGCGACGGCAACGGTGGGTTCGTGACGTGGTTCGGTGAAACCACGCGCGTGCAGTTGGCCGACCCGCCGATCGGTGTGCTCTTCGCGCTCGCGATCTCCTCGATCGCCGTCTACGGAATCATGCTGGCCGGGTGGTCGAGCGGCTCGAAGTATCCGTTGCTCGGCTCCGTTCGCGCGTCGGCCCAGATGGTCAGTTACGAGGCATCACTTGGTTTGTCGCTTGCCGCGGTGATCCTGGTGTGCGGCACGCTGTCCACAAGCGGCATCGTCGACGCCCAGTCGTCATTGGGTTCGTGGAATCTCGTGGCCACGGGCGTCGTCCCGTTCCTCATCTTCCTCGTGTCGGCCACGGCCGAACTCAACCGTCCGCCTTTCGACCTCGTCGAAGCGGAGCAGGAACTCGTCGGCGGATTCAACACCGAGTATTCCTCGATCCGTTTCGCCTTGTTCTTCCTGGCCGAATTCATGAACACCATCACGATGTCGGCCTTCATCGTCACCCTTTTCTTCGGTGGTCCTCAACCGATCACCATCGGCAATACCACCCTCGATATCCCGCTCGTTCCGAACGGCCTCGAGGGAACCGTGTGGCTCTTGCTCAAGGTGCTCGTCTTCCTTTACATCTACGTTTGGTTCCGTGGCACCTTGCCGCGATTCCGCTACGACCAACTGATGGACATCGGTTGGAAGTTCATGATTCCTGCATCGCTCGGTTGGTTCATGCTGCTCGCGGCACAGCGTCTCGCCGACGACAGGGGATGGGATCAATGGGTCGTCGTGCCACTTTCACTGGCGGTCATCATCATCGCGTTCGTCATGATGCAGCTTGCATTCCGCGCGAGCGACAAGAACAGAGAAGCCGAGGGGGTGCAGTTCTAGATGGGTTACCTCGGAGGATTCCTCGTCACGGTTCGTCAGCACGGCAAGCGCAACCGTGTGACCACCGAGTATTCGGGTGGGCGCATGTTCCGTCGCGGCAAGAGCGAAAAGCGCGACGAAAAGATCGAGAAGCCCGAGCGTTTGCACGGTCGCCACGTCCTCAATCGCTACGAGGACGGCATGGAGAAGTGCATCGGTTGTGAACTCTGCGCCGGTGTGTGTCCCGCAAAGTGCATCTACGTGCGTGGCAAGGACAATGACCCGGCAAATCCCACGTCGCCGGGCGAGCGTTTCGGTTTCGTCTACGAGATCAACTACCTGCGTTGCATTCATTGCGACATGTGCGTCGAGGCCTGCCCGACCGAGGCAATCACCGAAACCAAGTTGTTCGAATTCTCCTTCACCAATCGCCGAGACGCGATCTACACCAAGAGCGAACTGCTCGTCGATGACGAGGGCAAACCACGCCACCTTCCGTGGGAGGACTGGCGACCCGGTGAAGACCGAAACACGTCGGGTTGGATGCGTGCAACGTCACCCGGTGGCGACGCCGACTTCGAGGGAATCGTCGCGTGGAGCGGCGAACTCGGATACGGCGTGCGTTCCGCCGAGCCCGGCCAGGCCGAAAGGGATGGCCGCTAAGTGGAGCTGTTCGTCTTTGCCTGTGCGGCGATCATGGTGCTCGCCGGAGCCATCGGAGTCGTGCTTCGCTCGAACCCGGTGCATGCCGCCCTCAGCATGATCCTCACGTTGTTCGGCATCGCCGTGTTGTTCGTGTCGCGCGAGGCCAACTTTCTTGCCGCGGTGCAGGTGATCGTTTATGCCGGCGCGATCGTGGTTCTCTTCCTGTTCGTCATCATGTTGCTCGGCGTCGATCGTGCCGAAAATCTCCGCACCGAACCGCTCGGAAAGATCCAACGTCCCCTTGCGCTCGTTCTCGGTGTCGGTGTGTTCGCGGTTCTCGCCACTGCGGTCGTTCGCGGTCGCGAGAGCCTGAAATTCAAGGGCGAGGGCCTGGCAACGGCCACCCTCGACGAGCCCGACGGCAACATTCGACAGATCGCACGCTCGATCTTCGGTGACTATGTCGTCGCATTCGAAATCACCTCGGTGCTCTTGATCGTTGCGGTCGTCGGCACCGTTGTTCTTGCGCGTCGCCGCAAGTCCGACAGGAGTGCATCGTGATTGCGGCCGCCGTCGTCCCCACCACCACCTGGTACCTGGTCCTTGCGGCCGGGTTGTTCGCAATCGGCATGATCGGTGTGCTCGTGCGGCGAAACCCGCTCATCATGTTCATGTGCATCGAACTCATGTTGAATGCCGTCAACCTGACGTTCGTCGCGCTCGCGACCGAGCTCTCCGACATCAACGGCCAGACCGCCGTCTTTTTCGTTCTCGTGGTTGCTGCTGCCGAGGTCGTTGTCGGCCTGGGCATCATCGTTGCCATCATGCGCCGGCGCCAACAGGTGTCGGCCGATGATCTTGCGGCACTGAAGGGTTGATCGAATGCTCGATGTCGTCTGGTTGATCCCCGCCCTGCCACTTGCAGGCTTCTTGGTCCTCGTCGTTTTTGGTCGTCGCCTCGGCGAGCCCAAGGCCGGCTACTTCGCTGCCGCAATGTGCGGCAGCGCATTCGTCGTCACCGCGCTCACATTCTTCGACATGCTGTCGAAGAATGCCGAAGAGCGATCACACGTTGTCGACCTGTTCACATGGATCCCGGTTGGATCGCTCGAGGTCAAGATGGCGTTCCTCGCCGACCCGTTGTCGATCACAATGGCGCTTTTCATTACGGGTATCGGAACGCTCATCCACTTGTATGCCGTTGGTTACATGCACGGTGACCCCAAGTTCTCGAAGTTCTTCATTTACCTGAACCTCTTCGCCTTTTCGATGTTGATGTTGGTTCTCGGTGAGAACCTTCTCGTCACGTTCCTCGGCTGGGAGGGTGTGGGTACCTGTTCGTACTTCCTCATCTCCTTCTGGCACACCCGGGAAAGTGCTGCAACCGCCGGCAAGAAGGCGTTCGTCACCAATCGAGTTGGTGACTGGGGCGTCATGACGGCGATGTTCCTCGCATTCGCCTCGGTGGGCACCCTTTCGTACAAGGGCATCAATGATGCGGCGATCGGTGGAACACTCAGTCATGTCACGGCCACCGGGATTGCTCTCATGCTCTTCATCGGTGCGTGTGGCAAGAGCGCCCAATTGCCGCTCTACCTGTGGCTGCCCGACGCAATGGAAGGCCCGACACCCGTTTCGGCACTCATTCACGCTGCAACGATGGTCACTGCCGGCGTGTTCCTGATGACCCGCATGAACCCGGTGATCCACGAGGCCTACACGTGGGCACCCATGATCATCGCTGTCGTCGGTGCGGCAACCGCACTGTTCGCCGCAACGGTTGCCGTGGCCCAAAACGACATCAAGAAGGTTCTCGCCTACTCCACGGTTTCGCAGTTGGGCTACATGTTCCTTGCGGTCGGGTCGGGTGCGTACATTGCGGCCATCTTCCACATGATCACGCACGCCTTCTTCAAGGCGCTGCTTTTCCTCGGTTCCGGATCGGTCATCCACGGAATGCACCACGAGCAGGACATGCGTCGCATGGGTGCTCTTCGCAAGTTGATGCCCGTCACCGCGGTCACCTTCATCATCGGGTGGTTGGCAATTGCGGGTGTTCCGCCCTTCGCCGGCTTCTGGTCGAAAGACGAGATCCTCCTCTACGTGTATGCGAACAATCGCGGTCTGTACGTGGTCGGCCTCGTCACTGCATTGCTCACCGCCTACTACATGACACGCCAAGTCATCATGGTTTTCTTCGGCGAGGCACGTTGGAACGACCACAGCGAAGAGCACGGCGCGCACGGCGATTTCAAGCCGCACGAGAGTCCTCGGATCATGTTGCTCCCGCTCGTGGTTCTCGCCGGTCTGTCCATCGTCGGTGGCGCATTGCAGCTTCCCTTCACGAAAGATCTGCACTTCCTCGAGAAGTGGCTAGAGCCCGTGGTCGAACACGGTGAAGCGCACATCACCGGATCGTGGGCGTACGACAACAAGTACCTGCTCATGGGCGTGGCCATCGTGATCGCACTCGCAGGCATTGCTGCCGCGGTCACCGTGTACGGCAAGAAGAAGGCGAAAGCAATCGAGCCCGGCATCCTCGCCGAGGGCTGGTTCTACGACCGACTCGTTTCCAACTTCATGGGAGGCCCCGGCCGGCGTGCATTCGACGCGGTTGCCTGGACCGACGCCAATGTCATCGACGGCGCCGTTCGCGGCACCGGCACCGTCGTTCGCTCGACGAGCGGCGTCGTGCGTCGTGCCCAGAGCGGGTTCGTTCGTGCGTACGCAGCAATCATCGCGATCGCGGTGTTGCTCATGCTTGTTTGGTTCGTCTACAGGGGGATCGCCTGATGTTCGCGGCCGAAGCAACCCACGGCGCATCGCTGTCGTTCCCAATCCTGACGGCGCTCGTTCTCGTCCCGGCCATCGGTGGAATCCTCACGATTCTCACCAGCAACCGTCGGCCCGAGTCGACGAAGTTCGTTGCGCTCGTCGCAAGTGTCGTGACCGCCGGTCTCAGCATCTGGTTGTTGTCGTCCTTCGAAACCGCGGATGCCGGTTTCCAGTTCGTCTCTCAACATCCGTGGGTGCGCGACTGGGGCATCGGTTGGCATGTCGGGGTCGATGGCATCTCGCTCTTCCTCGTCGTTCTCACGGGTTTGCTCTTCCCGCTCGTGATCGCGGGCATCGATCCACACCACGACCACAAGCGGTACCTCGGTTGGATGCTCATTCTCGAAGCCGGAGTCATGGGCAGCTTCATCAGCCTCGACCTCTTCTTGTTTTTCCTCTTCTTCGAGATCGTCCTCGTTCCGATGTATTTCCTCATCGGTGGTTGGGGTTACGACCAGCGCATTTATGCGGCGACGAAGTTCTTCCTCTACACGATGTTCGGCTCGGCATTCATGCTCGTTGGCATCATCACCACGGCAGTTCTCGCAAAGAACAGCCTCGGCTACGTCACCTTCGATCTGGTCAAGCTCGGCGAGGGTGCGGACTTCGCGACGTCGACCGGGCGTTGGTTGTTCATGGCGTTTGCCATCGCCTTTGCGGTCAAGGTCCCGCTCTTCCCGTTGCACACGTGGTTGCCCGATGCCCACACCCAGGCGCCCACCGGCGGTTCGGTGATTCTTGCGGGCGTTCTGCTGAAGCTCGGTACGTACGGGTTCCTGCGTTTTGGTCTGTACCTGTTCCCCGAGGCATCCGTTTGGGCGCGGCCCCTTTTCCTCACCCTTGCCGTTGTCGGAATTCTGTGGGGTGCGATTGCAGCGACGATGCAAAAGGACCTAAAGCGGCTCGTGGCCTACTCATCGGTCGCCCACCTCGGCTTCATCGTCCTCGGCACGTTTGCGTTCACCTCCCAGGCCATCACCGGCAGCGTGATGCAGATGATCAACCACGGTGTCTCGACCGGTGCACTCTTCCTTCTCGTTGGCATGATCTACGAGCGTCGCCACACCCGGCAGATCTCCGAACTCAAGGGCCTGCAAAGCGTCGCCCCGATCTTCGCCGCAGCATTCATGATTGTGATGTTGTCGTCAATCGGCGTGCCCGGTCTCAACGGCTTTGTCGGGGAGTTCCTCATCCTCATCGGCTCGTTCGGCAACGCACGCTGGTGGGTTGTTGTCGGTGCAACCGGCGTCATTCTTGCTGCGCTCTACCTGCTGTGGGCTTATCAGCGCGTGTTCCACGGCGAGCCCGACGAGGACAACAAGTCGTTCGCCGAGCTTCGCCCGCGTGAAGGGGTCCTGCTGCTCGCGTTCATCTCGGCGATCGTGTTCACCGGAATTTTCCCGAAGCCGATGCTCGACCGCATCGAACCCAGTGTCAAGGCTTTGGTGACCCACGTCGAAGAGCGCACGGGTCGAGATCTTGAGTTCACCGAGAAGGAAATTGCACCCGTCGAGCACTCGGATGAGAAGTCCGATTCCGAAGGGCACGGAGGCTGACGATGTTCGCTGCTGAAACCCTCGTCGGTCCGTCGATTCCCTGGTTCACGCTCAGCCCATTGCTGGCGCTACTCGCCGGCGCATGTGTTCTCATGCTCGGTGGCTCGTTGCTGCCGCAGTGGCCGCGCGGCCTGTACGGCATTGTCAGCGCAGCAACCGCCGCGACGTCGATGGTTTTCTGTTTCTTCCTGTGGGACAACCTGTCCGATGGCAAGCCCGAGACGATCATCTCGGATGCGCTCGCGTTCGATCATTTTGCGATGCTCGGAACCATCACAATTTGCGTGGCCGTGCTGCTTGCCAGCCTCACCACGAGCGACTACCTGGTGCGCGAGGGCGAAGACGGCCCGGAACTTTTCGTTCTCTACCTGGCCGCGGCAATCGGTGGCATCGTCATGGTTGCCGCCCAAGACCTGATCGTGTTGTTCCTCGGCCTCGAGACCCTCAGCCTCGCGCTCTACGTTCTCGCGGCAAGCAATCGTCGCCGCGAAGAAAGTCATGAGGCGGGCCTCAAGTACTTCATCCTCGGTGGATTCTCGTCGGCGTTCTTCCTCTACGGAATCGCCCTCATCTACGGCGCAACGAAGCACACCAACCTGGGTCGCATCATGGACACGCTGTCAACGTCCCAGGTCTTCCCGCGCAATGACGTCATGTTGTTGGTCGGTATCGGCTTGTTGCTCGTTGGTCTGGCTTTCAAGGTCGCTGCAGTTCCGTTCCAAGTGTGGACACCCGACGTCTACCAGGGTGCACCGACCCCGGTCACTTCGTTCATGGCCTCGGCGGGCAAGACGGCGGCATTCGCAGCCCTCCTCCGCGTCAGCGTCACCGCACTTCAGAGCCGTGTCGACGATTGGCGACCGGTCGTGTGGGTGCTGGCCGTTCTCAGCCTCGTCGTCGGTGCGGTGCTTGCCGTGTCCCAGACCAATGTGAAGCGCATGCTGGCGTACTCATCGATCAGCCACGCGGGCTTCATCCTTCTTGGCGTCGAGGCCGCCGCGCACACGACGTCGCCGAACGCAAGCGACGGCATTGCTTCGGCCATGACCTACCTGCTGCTCTACACGGTGCTCGTCATCGGAACTTTCACCGTCGTGGGCTTGGTCGCGGGTCAGGGTGACGGTGCATCGGATCTGTCCGACTTCCGTGGTCTTGGTCGTCGTCGTCCGGCGCTTGCACTCGCACTGACCGTGTTCCTCCTGGCGCAGGCAGGCATGCCACTCACGTCAGGCTTCGTCGCCAAGTTCGGTGTCATCCAGTCGGCGGTCGAAACGCAGAGCTATGCGATTGCAATCATCGCGATGCTCGCATCGGTCATCGGTGCATTTCTCTATCTGCGCATCATGGTCAGCGCGTGGATGGAAGATGCCGACGGCGAGGGCGCGGCACCGCAGGTTCCGTTCCTGTCCGGTCTTGTGGTCGCCGCATCGGTCGCCTTCACGTTGGTCGTCGGCATCGTGCCGGGCTGGTTGCTCGATGCAACCCGCCAGGTGATCACTCTCGCGGGTCGCTAGCGCTCGAGTTCCTCTACTTCGTATCCCGCACGACGTGCGGCGTTCACAACGATGTCCGCATGGTCGGTGCCGCGTGTTTCCAGCACGATCTGCACTCCGGTTTCCCGAACGTGCAGATCGACGCCCTCGCGAACGTGTTCAACCTCGATCAGGTTTGCACCTTGGCCCGCGAGCAAGGTCAACAGATTTGCAAGCCCGCCGGGTCGATCGGGGATACGTGCGAACAACAAGAGTCGCCGTCCGGCTTGTGTTTCGTGACGACGAACGAGTCCGGGCAACAGGCCGAGATCGACATTGCCTCCGGAGACCACGACGCAGGTGACGCCGTCGGTTGCGGGACGCACGAGTCCGCGCATGAGGGCCGACGCACCGACTGCACCCGCGCCTTCGACGAGTAACTTGCCGCGCTCCATCAACAGGATCATTGCGTCGGCGACATCGTCTTCGTCGACGACAACGATGTCGTCGACGTACTCCTCGATGATCGGCCGCGTGACGGCACCCGGTCGCTTCACCGCGATACCGTCGGCGAGAGTGACGACTGGTCCCTCGGGTGCCGGCTGGTGCGCGTAAGGGGCACATGCCGACACCTGGACGCCGATGACCTTGATTCGTGGGTTGTGCTGTTTGAGTGCAATGGCTGCACCGCCGGTCAGTCCGCCGCCACCGAGTGGAATGACGACGGTGCGCAGGTCGGCGATGTCCTCGACAAGTTCGAGACCGAGCGTGGCTTGGCCGGCAACAACGGCCGGGTCATCGTAGGGGTGACAGAAATTCATGCCGGTTGCCGACGCCCGTTCCTTTGCAAGTGCCACCGCGTTGTCCAGAGAGTCACCGCCCTCGGAGATGGTCGCCCCGTACGCACGACATGCCGCAATTTTCGAAATCGATGCCCCGGCCGGCACGAAGATCTCGCACGCGATTCCGTTCACCTGGGCTGCGAATGCGATTGCCTGTGCGTGGTTGCCGGCGCTTCCTGCCACGACGCCGGTCGCGGCCCCCGCGCCGAGTGAAGCAACCTTGTTCATGGCACCGCGAATCTTGAACGATCCCGTCCGCTGCAGGTTCTCGGCCTTCAGAACGATGTTGCCGCCACACAGGGCGGTGAGTGCCGCTGATTCGGTGACGGGCGTGCGCTTCACGAAGGCGACGCCCGCGGTACGTGCAGCAACAATGTCGTCGCGGGAGATTGGTGCCGACCCCATTGCGAATTACCGTACCCGTGTGCGCGCGATCGTGATTGCCAACCACGCCGACGCCGACGGTGGGGTCGTCGTCGATCGATTCGTCGAACTTGGGTGGAGCTTCGAACAATGGTCCCGCGACACCGCCCCCGACTGGGCCGACCTTCCCGATGACGTCGGCCTTGTCGTGGCCCTCGGGTCCGACTGGTCGGTGTACTGGGAGGACGTCGCCGCTCATGTCGCCGCCGAAGCCCGGCTCATGCGGACGGCCCATGGGCGGGGGACTCCGATCTTTGGCATCTGTTTTGGGGGGCAAATGCTGGCGCACGCCCTCGGCGGGCGGGTCGAACGGGCGTTGGAGCCTGAAATTGGCTGGTTTTCGATCACAGGAGACCCCAAACAGGCTGGATTTATTGAACTAAATCCCTGGTTTCAATGGCACTACGACCGCTTCGTGCCCCCCGCCGGCTCCCGCGAGCTCGCGCGCGGGCCCCAGGGCTCACAGGCCTTTTCCCTTGGACGCAGTCTTGGGTTGCAGTTCCACCCCGAGATCACCCCGACAATTGTCGCCCGATGGTCGTCGGGGGCAGGCGCCGAGGAACTTGCACGACTCGGCCTCGACGCGACGTTGCTGCTCGAGGAGACCCGTTCACATGAGCACGTGTCGCGCAACGCGGCACATCGCCTGGTCGATTGGTTCGCGGCTCACTTCATTCCACCCGCCTGACCCCGACGTTTCACGTCGTGTATTTCTCGCTGGACGGCGAGTGAGTAGTAGTTTCGGAGCCGATGTCCCCCTTCCTGCGGTCTTATCTCACCGTTGTCTGGTTCGGGCTCGCAGCCTTTCTTCTCGGTGGTCTCCTCCTTTGGCTTGCGTCCCTGCTGCGTCCGGTCAACCCCAGTCGGGAAAAGGCGATGCCCTACGAAAGTGGTGTCGACCCGGTCGGTGAAGGATGGTCACAGAGCCAAATCCGTTACTACGTCTTTGCTCTTCTCTTCGTCGTGTTCGATGTCGAGGCCGTGTTCCTCTTTCCGTGGGCCACACAACTCGAGCGTTACGGCAGTTTCGGCCTGATCGAGATGGGTGTGTTCGTAGCGGTACTGCTGCTCGGCCTCGTGTACGCATGGCGCAAGGGGGTCCTGCGCTGGGTTTGATCCGCGCGGGACATTCAAGGTTCGAGAGGAAAACACACATGGGACTCGTAGATCGTGGTCGACTGCCGAAGTCGCTGAACTCGCTCTTCAATCTCGGGCGTTCTTATTCGTTGTGGGTGTACCAGTGGGGACTCGCGTGTTGCGCCATCGAGATGGGCGCGGCATTCGGTTCGCCGCGTTACGACGTGATGCGCCTCGGTGTCATTCCGCTGCCGGCCAGTCCGCGCCAAGCAGACCTGGTCGTGATCTCGGGAACCGTCACCGACAAGATGGCCCCCGCCGTCAAGCGTTTGTACGAGCAGATGCCGGATCCGAAGTACGTGATCTCGATGGGAAGCTGTGCGAACTGCGGGGGCCCCTACTGGGACAGTTACTCGGTCACCAAGGGCGTCGACCAGATCATCCCGGTCGATGTCTACGTCCCGGGCTGTCCGCCACGACCCGAGGCGCTCCTCGAGGGCATCGTGTTGTTGCAGCAACGCATCAAGAACGAAGACATGGGTGCCCGTTGGCGTGGTGAAGGCACCGTCACGCTCGCTGCTGCGGCCGAGGCCGAACGGAAGGGAGAGCCCGTTGTCGTCGCTCGCTGACATCACTGCGGTGCTCGGCGATGCGGTCGAGGACACGTTCGAACGCGGATCCGACGGCAACGTCGACACATGGTTGCGTATCAAGACCTCGGCCTGGCGCGATGCGGGTCGTTTGCTGCGCGAAAAACTCGGGTACGACTACTTCTGCTTCCTCTCGGCCATCGACTGGATGCCGTCGCCCTACGGTCGCGGCGAGGAAGACCCAACTGTCGAGCGTGAACCCATCGACACCACCATTCGTCACGGCTACGTGGGTGGAACGACACAGATGCAGGTGTTCGCGCGGCTCGTGAATCACCGCACCCACGTTGGAGTCACCCTCAAGGTCGACGTACCGGAAGACTCCATGACGATTGATTCGTGGGTTGACATCTTCGCCGGTGCAAATTGGCACGAGCGTGAAACGCACGAGATGTTCGGTATCAATTTTGCAGGCCATCCCGATCTGCGGAACATGTACCTTCCCTCCGACTTCGAGGGACACCCAATGCGCAAGGACTTTCCCTTGCTCGCTCGCATCGTGAAGCCCTGGCCGGGCATTGTCGATGTCGAGCCGCTACCCGGTGGCAGCGACGACGAAGGAGGCGCCGAATGACGATGTTGGGAGACCGCCAGCAACTTGCGTACATCGCGTCACAAGCCGCCGATGCGCGAGTGAACGTCGAACTCGAGACCGAGGGTATGACGCTGAACATCGGCCCTCAGCACCCTGCAACACACGGGACGCTGCGCATCATCGCGCGCCTCGACGGCGAACAGGTTGTTTGGGCCGAGCCCTCCTGCGGTTACATGCACCGCGGTTACGAAAAGTTGACCGAGGTTCGAACATTCCCGCAGGTCACCGCTCTCGTCAATCGCATCGACTGGTTGGGCAGTTTCGCCAACGAGGTGCCGTTCATCCTCGCAGCCGAGCAGTTGATGGAAATCGAGGCTCCACCACGTGCGCAGTGGATCCGGACAATCCTGTTCGAACTCTCGCGCATCGCAAACGTCTCGCTGTTCCTCGGTGATCTCGGTGTTCAGCTCGGCGCCATCACGCCGGTTTTCTTCGCATTCCGCGACCGCGAATACGTACTCAACCTCATCGAGGGTGCAACGGGTGGACGTTTCCACCCGAACTTCGACCGCATCGGCGGCCTGAAGGACGATCTGCCCGCAGGATGGATCGACGAGACCCGTTCGGTCATGCGCAAGATGCGCAAGTTCTGCGACGAGATCGAGGGCCTCCTCTTCGGCAACGAGATCTTCGAGGCACGTACACGTGGCATCGGCGTGATTCCACGCGACGTCGCGCTGCAGTACGGACTGTCGGGTGCGAACCTTCGCGCCAGTGGAATCGACTGGGATCTTCGTCGCGACCAAAAACTTCCGATGGCGTGGGACAAGGTCGACTGGAAGGTCTGGACACACCCCGACGGTGACTCGTACGCACGATGCTGGGTACGCCTGCAGGAAGTTCGCGAATCCACCTTCATCGTCGAGAAGCTTCTCGACTCGCTGCCATCAGGCCCGGTCATGGCCAAGGTTCCTCGCATCATCAAGGTGCCCGAGGGCGAGGCGTGGGTGTCAACCGAGAATCCACTCGGTGAGATGGGTTACTACGTCGTGTCGAAGGGCGAGCTCGGGCCCTTCCGCGTCAAGATCCGCTCGGCCAGCTTCAACAACATCTCGATCGTGCCGTGGCTACTGAAGGGCGTGTACGTGCCCGACATCATCACGATTCTTGCGTCGCTCTACTTCATCCTCGGGGACATCGATCGCTGATGGTTGGTCTTCTTTCCAGCATTCCGTACTGGGGGCAGTCACTTCTGCGTGTGCTCGGTGGCATCGTCGCCGTCCTCCTGCCGGCGGGAACCATCGTGTACGTCTTCCTCTTCAAGATGATGTCGTTCATGCAGAGTCGTCTCG
>CAZKVD010000022.1:0-23598 GCA_964556145.1 uncultured Bifidobacterium sp.
TGGACCTTGCAGTCGAGCCGCGAGGGAACGTTCACCAAGATCGTCTACGTGAAGTACGTATCGCGCTTCGGCTCGCAAAGCACGCCTTACACCGACGACATCATCCTCGACACCACAAAGCCCGTCATGGCCGCGGCAACTGCAACGGCTGCGGCGCCAACCGGAAGCGCCGTCCAGGTGGCGCGAGTCGGCGTATCGGCGAAGAAGGCGAGCGGTGGGGTGAGGTTGTCGTTGCGGGGTAGCGACACGATCTCGGGTATCGGCGTGGTCGAGGTTCGTAGTGCGGCCAACAAGGCGGCAACCAAGGTGACCGTGTCACGTGTGGCGGGCAAGGCCGACGGAAAGCCGCGCTCGACGTCGCAGACAGTGTCGTTGAAGACAACTGCCAAGCGCCTTCAGGTTCGCGTCATCGACCGCGCGGGCAACGCCTCGGCGTGGCGCACCATCACGGTGAAATAGCGTCAGTTGACGGCGGCTCCGAAGAGCTTGCCGACCAGCATGGTGAACGCCATGGCGACGATGCCGCCGATCACGATGCGTCGAACCGACACGCGTTTGCTTGCCTTGCCGTAGTGGGCTCCGAATGAGCCGAGCGCGACGAGTGCAACCACCGAGAGGGCGAGCGTGATCCAGATGCGTGTCGCCATCGAGGTTCCGATGGCCATTGCGATGATGGGCATGGCCCCGCCGAGAGTGAAGGCGACTCCGGAAGTGGTGGCGGCCTGAAGCGGCTGGGCTCGGTTGTGTTCCGTGATGCCCAGTTCCTCGGCGAGGTGGATCTTGAGGGCATCTTTCTTCGTCAGTTCGACGGCGACCTGGCGGGCGAGATCGTGTGCCAAGCCCTTGTCCTGGTAAATCGCAGTGAGCTCGGCGAGTTCGCGTTCGGGGGTGTTTTCCAGTTCCCAGGTTTCTTTCGCGATGTCGGAGAGTTCCGAGTCGCGTTGTGAACTGACCGAGACGTATTCGCCAAGGGCCATCGATGCCGCACCGGCAACGAGGCCGGCAATGCCAGCGGTGAGGATTGCATTTCGCGAAGCATCGCTTGCTGCCACGCCAAGGACGAGACAAGCGATCGAAACGATGCCGTCGTTTGCCCCGAGGACCATCGCCCGGAGCACGCCGACGCGATGGCTCGCGTGACCTTCGTCGTGCAGTGCCATGGCAGAGAAACTAGCGATGTCCCGCGAGAACCGACGAACACAGTTGCATGTCAAGTTGCGCGACGGGGTTGACTCTTGTCATGTCCGAAGTGCGCGAAGGCTCACGAACCATGTCGCGTCGGGCCGTGATCGGCTCGGGAATTGCGGTCGTGGTGGGTGGATCCCTTTTGCTGTCCCGCCTTGGTCGAGGCTCGGGTGGCGGCGGGGTGTCGACCACGAATCTGGCCGACCAGGTGATCGACCTTCGGCCGAGCGTGCCCGAGAGTGTCGAGAGTCTCGAATTCCTGACGCCGCAGTCAGACTTCTTTCTCATCGACACGGTGGGAAAGAAGTACCCGCGGGTCGATGCGGCCGATTGGTCGCTGCGCATTCACGGCATGGTCGAACGCGAAATCACCCTGACGCTTGCCGACATCGAGGCTCTGCCGTTCGTCGAGCACGTGGTCACTCTTGGGTGTGTGTCGAACGAGGTTGGCGGTGATTTGATCGGCACGGCCCGATGGGGCGGGGTGTATCTGGCCGATGTTCTGCGGAGCGCCGGTGTGGACGGTGACGCCGAGCAGCTGGTCAGTCGTAGCGTCGACGGTTGGACGTGCGGAACGCCCGTGTCGGCGGTTCTCGATGGTCGACCCGCGATGTTGGCGACTCACATGAACGGCGAAGTGCTGACGGGCGAGCACGGGTATCCGGTGCGCATGATCGTGCCGGGCTTGTTCGGCTTCGTGTCGGCGACGAAATGGGTGACTGAGATCGAAGTCACGACGTGGGATGCCTTCGACCCGTATTGGTTGCAGCGAGGTTGGGCGCGCGAAGCGCCGATGTTGGCGTCGAGCCGAATCGACCTTCCACGCAACGAAAGCCGTCACGCTGTCGGCACGTTGACTGTCGGTGGTTTCGCCTGGGCGCCCCGTGCGGGAGTTGGCTCTGTCGAGGTGCGTGTCGATGGTGGGCCGTGGCTGGCGACGTCGATTCTCGAGCGCGACACCGGCGATGCGTGGGTTGTGTGGCGCGGTGAAATCGACCTGCCAGCGGGTCAGCATCGCCTCGAATCCCGAGTCATCGGCATTGATGGCGTGGCCCAAACCGAAGATGAGCGTGGCGTGGTTCCCGACGGCGCAACGGGTCTGCACGGGGTCTCGGTCTCGATCGTCTGACCCGGGTGCCGGGGGAGGAAGAACCCGTCAGGGCTGCTGACACAATCAGTCGTGGGGGTACTAATCTGCGAGCAACTCGCACGACAGGGGTTTCCATGACACGCAAATCGCTCTTCCGTACCGTCACCGCCGCAACTGCGGTTCTGGCGGTCTCCGCAACATTCGCAGCCTGTGGCGGCGGCGGTGGCTCCGAAGCCACCGACACCACCCGTGTGAAGAACAACGCCTTCACCACGGTGCCGGCTGACGGTGGCGCGACCACCACCTTGTTCGACTGGACCGGCGGTTCGTCGACAACGGTCGGGGGTTCGACCGACACCACGGCGCCGGGCGACACCACGGCCCCCACAGATTCGGCAGCTCCCACTGACTCGACTGCACCGGTCGGCGAAACCACTGTTCCTGCAGCCGGTGAAACAACGCTGCCGCCGGCCACCGCCGGTGAGGCAATTTCGCTCGCCCAGTCAAAGGGCCAAAGCGGCGACGCTTTCGGTGGGGCAGTCGTGCTCTCGACCGACGGCAGCACGCTCGCGGTCGGTGCGCTTTACGCCGACGTGAACGGCAATGCCGACCAAGGTTCGGTCACTGTGTTCACACGTAGCGGTGGCAAGTGGGCCGAGCAGGGTGTGCTGACGGTCTCCGGTGCAGCAAACGATTGGTTCGGCTACTCGATCGCAATGTCGGCCGATGGCAGCACCATCGCAGTCGGCGCGGTCTACGCCACCGTCGATGGCAACAAGGCGCAGGGTTCTGCGTCGGTGTTCTCGCGACAGGGTGGCAAGTGGTCACTGCAAAAGACGTTGACCGGTCAGGATGGCGCCGCAGGTGACCTCTTCGGCTACTCCGTCTCGCTTTCTGCCGACGGCGGCACGCTCGCAGTCGGCGCCACGGGCGTCGATGTCGACGGCAACGCCGATCAGGGCTCGGCGAGCGTCTTCACGCGTGATGGTGGCTGGGCTCTCCAGGCAACCTTGACCGCGGCAACGCCGGCAGCCAAGGCCAACTTCGGAACCTCGGTGGCGCTGTCGTCCGACGGCAACACGCTCGCGGTCGGTGGCCCGAACGCTGGTGCCGGCGCAGCAAACGTCTTTACCCGCGCCAACGGCGCCTGGTCCTGAGAACGGTCCGGAGGTTGAGTCGAGGGATGAAGGGTGACCAAATGAGAACGAAACGACGTGTCCTCGCCGTAACGGCATCGATCACACTTCTCGCTGCCTGTGGCGGCGGGGGAGGCGGTGGCGGAAGCGCCGACGCCGGTGGTGACAGCAAGGCGGCCGACATCACGGTGCCCGAAGCAAAGGGTGTCAATGTCGACAACGGCCTTGCACCAAATCCGAACGGATTCGCATTCGCCAACTTCGGCGCGGGTGCGTCTCCCGAGGTCTTCGGAGCCGACGACCTGGTTGCAATGTTCGGCAACGGACCCGATGTGTGCGTCGATGGAGCCGAGCCGTGTCAGCCAACCGCCGAGGCGGCTGCGTGGGCGGCAATGGTGAACGACAATCGCGCGGCAGGCCACTGTGAGGGCTTCGCCGTTCTCTCGGCGAACCGCTTTGCCGCAGGCAAGACGCCGCCCAGCGTGCAGCTGACGATGGACCCAACCGTCACCAAGGACATCATGCGCGCATTTGCGACGCAGTTCTTCCAGTCGACGCAGGAAGAGACGATTGCGTGGCAGGGCAAGTCGCTGAAGGACAAGGTTGCGGCACTCGAAACGGCATTTGCCGAAAAGAAGGCCGTGTACACACTTGCGATCTACACCGCCGAAGGTGGCCACGCGGTTCTGCCGTACGCCATCGAGTACTCGGGTGCGGACCAAGCGAAGATCAAGATCTACGACTCGAACTGGCCCGGACAAGAGCGTTGGGTCGATGTCGACCTCGCCAATGAAACGTGGACCTTTGCGTATTCGGGTGCAGACCCGAACAACGACCCGAACCCGTGGACGGGTGGGCCAAAGGACCTCGACATCACGTCGATGACCGCACGTGACGCTGCAAAGATTCCGTTCGGCAAGGGCAACGGTGAAGTCACCAAGTCGCTCTTGCTCGTTCGTTCGGCTGCGCTGAACTGGTCGATCAACACGCCCTCCGGCACGGTTCGCCCGGGCGCAGCAGCGCCGTCCGGTATCACCATCCGTCCGGTCCGCTCGTCTGCGGCACCGGGAACCGGTGCGCCCACCGACTACATGGTGTACGTGCCAGCCAACGAGCCGTTGGAGTTCAATCTTCCCGATCCGTCGCGCGTCTCGGGCATCACGCCCAAGGCCGCAATTCGCATCGAGACCCCGGGCTCCGACGAGGGGTCGGTCGAGGTCACCGAGAGCGGCGTCAAGGCCGATGATCCGAACGTGGTGCTGTCGCTGGCCGACGGCAACCTTGTCGCGTCGTCGAATGGCGCAGGCAACGAACTTGCAACCACCGGCGAACAGATCGACGTCCAGGTGACCGCGCCCAACGGCGAGCAGGTCACAGTGGCGGTCACGCCCGAAGCGCCGGCCGTCGACGTTCGTACGCCCGGCCGCGATGGTGTCGACGAGAACGCAAACGTCGAGATCCTCACCCAAACCGGTGCGAACGAGATCGAAAAGAAGGTGATCGACGCCAACGGCAACGAGACCGTCACCACCGAAGAGGGTCAACTGGAGAACACCCAGGTCAACCGCCCGATGCCGGCCGAACTCGCAGCACCCGACACCAAGCCGGGCCTGCCCTCGCGTGACGAGCGTGTTGCCGATGTGACCCCGGCGGAGGGAACGCCGACCACGACTCCGTTGGGTGAGTCCACCACCACCATCGCCGTACCGCCGGCAACGGTTCCGGCCGGCAACGGAAACCTTCCGCCGCTACGACCGGTCGCAACGGTTCCGGGTGGCTAGCTAGTCCGGCCAGCCGGGCGTGTTCGGGTCAAGTTCGACACCCATGGTGTTGAGGAACCCGGCCACCATTCGGTAAAGACCAACAAGAAGAACGAGTTCGCAGAGCTCCGCGTCGGACCATCCGGCGCGGAGCTCTTGCCATACGGGCTCACTGACGCAGTCGTTGGCGCAGATGTCGTCGGTCATTGCGATCAATCCACGGTCACGGTCCGACCACGGGTGACGCGAAGGTTCCCCGGCAAGCGCGGCAATCTCGTTGTCGTGCAAGCCGCAGTTGCGTCCGATGACCGTGTGCTGACCGAATTCGTAAATCGAGCCCGTGTTCCAACCAACGCGCAAAATCACGATTTCCCGTTCGCGTGCGGGCAGCAAGCCGCGATTCAAGAAAAACCCGCCGAAGGCCAGGAAACGCTTGAGCATCTTCGGATGGTGGGCCATTGTGCCGAAGAGCCGCAGGTGCTCGCCATCGACCGACTTGATGCTCCCGGCGAGGATCTCCTCGATTTCCGCCGTCACCGGCGACACGGGGGAGAGGCGGGGTCTGTCCGGGCGCGCTGCGCCTCGTTGTGGGGATGAGTCCATGCCGTACTCTTTCACCCGATGAGGGGTTGGTGTTTCACCGCGACAAACGCGCCGCTGCAGTTGCTCGATGTCGACGAGCCCACACCCGGCCCGGGCGAGGTTCTCCTCGACATCAAGGCCGCCGGTTTGTGTCACTCTGATGTGGGCGTGATGACCGACCCGATCTGGATGTCCCGTGTTGCATTCACGCCGCTGATCCTTGGTCATGAAATCGCCGGCGTTGTGTCGGCGCTCGGCGAGGGCGTGACCGAAGTGAAGTTGGGTGATCGCGTCGGAGTGTGTCCGACTGTCGGTCTCGGTGCCCCCGGGTTTTCCCGCCACGGTGGTTTCACCACGAAGTACCTTGCCAAGCCGATCGAACTCGTGCCCATGCCCGACTCATTGTCGTTCGAACTTGCTGCGATGGGAACCGACGCGGGGATGACGTCGTACCACGCGATGGTGTCGCGCGGGCAGGTGCAGGCCGGAATGAAGGTCGGGGTCATCGGTCTTGGTGGTCTCGGGCAAATTGGCGCACGCGTCGCGGTGGTACGTGGCGCCGAAGTGCATGTTGCTGAACCCAACGAGGCCGCATGGCCAACCGCGCGCGAGATCGGTGCGGTCAGCGTGGTCGCCGATGCTGCCGAGTGGGAAGGCCAGGGTTTCGACCTGATTGTCGACTACGCGGGCTTCGGTTCGACCACGCGCGCGGGGGTCAAGGCAGTACGCCGCGCAGGAAAAGTGGTTCTCGTCGGCATGGGGAAACTCGAGTTCACGCTCGACACGATGCCGATGATCATCTCCGAAGTCGACGTTCTTGGATCCACCGGAGGAACGCGTCAGGACATCGCCGACGTTTATGAACTGTTTGCCTCGGGTCAGGTGGATCCGAAGATGACGATCATCGATTTCGACGGCATCGGTCGCGGACTCGACGACCTGCAACACCACCGCATCACGGGCCGTCTCGTGGCCCGCCCCAACGGCTGAGTCAGCCGACTTTCACCGCGGCGCGGTGTTCGCCATCCCCCGCGGTGGTGGTTCCGGCGCCACGACGTACCTGTGCGTCGCGAAGGTTGAGGCCGATGAACAAACCGACGATGGTGATCGCTGCAAGCCCGGCACCCGAAACCAGCATGACCAGCGCGGGTGCCGGACAAGTGCCCGACACGGCCCACCCGATGCCGAACAGTGCGCCGCCGACGATGTGGTGACGCTGGGGTTTCGAGCGCGACAGCGCGAGTCGACCGCCGAGAACCGTCGTCGTCTTGCGCCGCTCGAGCCACCACAAGAGCGGAAGTGAGACTCCGATTGCACCGCCCATCAACAGGAAGACATCGATTTCTTCGAGTCGCAGCATCTTGTGGATGGTGTCGTATTCGTGGAGGTTCGCAGCGGCCAGAACAAAACCGAATCCGGCACCGAAAAGCAAGCCGACGATCTTGAAGGCAAGGGGCGATTTTTTCATATTGCGCCTCCCGACACGATGCGGATGAAAAGGGTGGTGACCACCGCCGCGGCCATGAAGGTGCAGGTAGCCACCCAGCTTGCGGGCGAACGCTGTGCGGTGCCGCAGATGCCGTGCCCCGATGTGCAGCCACCTGCCATTCGGGCTCCGTAGCCCATCACGACGGCTCCGACAAGGACGACGATCGCTGTCGTGCCGAGCGAAAGTTCGTTGCGCAGTGCGTCGTAACCCGACCGACGAACGAAGCCATCTTCCTTCAGTGCAATCCCGATGAATCCACCGATTGGAATTCCGAGAAAATAGAACATGCGCCACGACACGGCATCGGCCTTGCGCGTGACGGTCTTGTAGGTCTCGACGTATGCGCCCGTGGCTCCGAGTGGCTGGTTGGCCATGACAAAGAACCCGACAACGAGAAGGCCGAGTGCGGGTCCCGCGATGTACCACGACAGCCGATCGGGGAGGAGCGCTGCAAAAGTTGTACTTGTCATCGCGAAGAACTGTAACAACGCACCGACCACGAGGGGCATACGTCCCTGATCCGTGCGAGACTTGTCGTATGACGAAAAAGCAAAAGCAGATCATCGGCGTAGTCGGGGCCGCGGTTCTGATCTTGTTGATGTTCATCACCTCGTACAACGGGCTCGTGAACAAAGAAACCCGCGTCGACCAGTCTTCGGCAGATCTCGAGGTGCAGTTGCAGCGGCGCTTCGATCTGATCCCCAACCTCGTGTCGGCGGTGCAGGGAGCCATGGCGCAAGAAAAGGACATCTTCACGCAGCTGGCCGAGGCCCGTGCCAACTACGCGGGTGCCACGTCGGACAACTCGCGAATCGAGGCCGCGGCCCAGGTTGAATCCGCGCTTGGTCGCCTGTTGGTGATCGTCGAGAACTATCCCGAGCTCACCAGCCTGCAAAACGTTCGCGATCTTCAGGTGCAGCTCGAGGGTACGGAAAACCGTGTCGCTCAGGCCCGCCGCGACTACAACGAGGCAACGACGTCGTTCAACCGTGCCGTGCGTGCCTTCCCGCGCTCGATCGTCGCCGGTCTCTTCGGGTTCGAGAAGCGCGCACTCTTCAGTGCGGTCGACGGTGCAGAAACGGTGCCGACGGTTGACCTGACTCCGCAGGGTTCGTGAGACGCCGCATCGCCGTCGCGACGTTTGCCGCGCTCGGAATCAGCCTTGCTGCGTGCGGGGTGGGCGCCGGTGGCGCACCCGAATTCACCGCGCCGGTGGTCGACGATGCCGGGGTCATCGACGACGCAATCGAGGCTGCTTTGAACACAAAGTTGGAGGCCTTCCGCGTCAACGTTGGTCCTCAGATTGCCGTTCTCATCATCGATTCCACGGGCAACAAGTCGCTCGAGGACTACAGCATCGATATTGCCCGGGACTGGGGTATCGGCGACAAGCAGCGCGACGACGGTGTGCTGCTGCTCATTGCCGTTGACGACCGGGTGCTGCGCATCGAGACGGGAAGTGGAATCGAGGGCGATCTCACCGACGTCGAAGCCGGTCGCATCATCGATTCGGTTGTCGTTCCCGAGCTGAAGAACGACGACCCAACTGCGGCGGTGTCGGCGGGTGTCGCGGCGCTGACCACCGAATTGTCGGGCGAGACGTTCGATTATCCGGGCGAGGCTCCGGCAACCACCACCACGACGGGAACATCGACGCAGGTGGACATCGCAACCGTCATCTTCGGCTTCATGATCCTTGCGTTCTTCGGCATCGGAATTCTCGGCACGGTCATTCGCGGCCGGCGTCGCGGCCTCGGCGCGCTCGACATTCTCTCCCTCGTTTATGTGTTCACCCGGTCATCGGGCGGATTCGGAGGCGGCGGAGGCTTTGGTGGCGGCGGAGGCGGAGGATTCTCCGGTGGAGGTGCTTCGGGATCATGGTGAACCGGGGGATGTCAAAAAAGGAAGCTGCGAACTGGTGGCTCTCGCAGAAGGCGTCGGTCGCGCAGGCGGTGGACGCCGCCGAACGAACATCGGGTCACCAGATCGTTGTTGCCGTTGGCAAACTGGGCAAGCGCCCCGAGATCGCCGCCAATCGTGTCGCGCGCAAGCACGATGGTGCGTCAATCGTTTTTTGCGTCGATCCACTGCACAAACGATTCGAATTGCGCTGGCCCGGCCGAGTGTCATTGTCCGATGATGTTGTGGCTCGCACGTCGGCCCTTTTGGCCGAGGCCCGTCTTGCCGACGCAATCACGCTCGTCGCGACGGCGCTCCCGGCGCAGGCCGAGGGAGACGAACTGCCTGACATCGTCGAAGAGTGATGCAGATAGGCTGAGGTTCCCGCAGAACCACCTGTGGTTCGGGCGTTTAGCTCAGTTGGTTAGAGCGCTTCCCTTACAAGGAAGATGTCGGGGGTTCGAATCCCTCAACGCCCACCGTCGCCGATTGTTGGCCGATCGCCCGACCATCAGTTGTCGGGTGTGCAGCCGGTTTCCCCTGCGAATTGGCTCGACCTGTTCGTGTTCCAGATGGCACACAGCGATTCCTTGCTGATCTCGCCACCCAGATCGGCGGGCGACAGGCTGCTCATTTGGTTGAAGTCGCCGACTTCAACCCACGCTCCATCGCTCCACCGTGCGATGGTGATGCTTTCACAGTTTCCGCACGTGTCGGCGTACTCCTTGGTCATGTAGGAAGCCCAATCGCTATCACAGAGGAAGAACCCGAGCGGCTCGCCGATCGATGTCACGAGGTCGTCTTCGGTTCCCGAACAAGTGCTGACGGGAGCCGGTTCGCTTGTGGTTGTCGAGGCTGCGGCTTGCGAGGTGGTGGTTTCCGCGACGGTTGTCTCGACAACGGCAGTCGACGTCGACGCTGCTTCGTCGGCACTGCTCGATGAGCAACCGGCGGCAACGATCACCGTTGCAGCACTGAGAATACGAACAGCGGACTTCAGCCTCATCTTGAACATTCGCCGACCATAACAGTCGAGCAATTCAGGTCAGGGTGAAGTCGACACCGCAGAGGCGGAATCCGGGAACCTGCCGCGTTTCTGATGCTGCCGAAAGCGTGACGCCAAGCAGGCGATCGCCGTCGGTGTGGGGGACGTAGTTCGCGGCGGTGTCGATACCGAGTTGTTGCCAACGTTGCTGAAGTCGTGCCGGATCGGCCGAGCCGAGGGTGATGCCCGTGATGGTGGTGGCCACCGTCGACGATGGCGATTCGCGCCACGTCGGGCCCGCCCAATGCCACTCGCCGACTTCGTGAGGTTGGTCGATCGACACGAGGGTGCCGCCGGTGTCTTTCGGGTGGAGGTGTCGGCCGCGGATCTGGCGGAAGTCGCCCTGCCACACCGTGCGCACGCCGAGCGATGAAAGACCTGTCATGCGGGCGTCGAGGTCGTCGACTTCGAAAATTGCCATGTAGCCGCAATCCCCGCCGGCCCGCTCGAGGAGACGTCCGGCGGTGGTGCCGCTGGTGACGGGGGAGACGATTTCGAGGAACTGGTCGCCGATCCGGAACAGCGCGTTGCGCAGGCCGAATTCGGCCACGCCCGGGTCGCGGAAGCAGACATCGACCCCGAGATGGGTGCGCACGCCTTCGATTGCGGCATCGAGGTCGTGGGCGACGAGCGCGATCTGGCGCAGGCGAATCATGCAGGAACTGTAGGCGCCAGCCGGAATACGGCCCGGTCGATGGACGCCCTAACATCGACGTATGGCAACCCTCACAAGCGACTTCGCGAAGGCAACTCCGAATGAACACGCCCTGATCGACGAGTTCAGGTCGGTGACGTGGGCGTCACTCGATGACCGGGTGAATCGTTTGGTCAACGGCTTGAGGTCGCGCGGTCTGGCAACCGGTGACACGGTGGCCATCGTTGCCGGCAACCAGTGTGAGTGGTTCGAACTCGCCCAAGCATGTGCACACGGTGGATGGACCTACGTTCCCGTCAACTGGCACTGGGTGGCCGATGAGTTGGCGTACGTGTTCGCTGACGCCAATGCCAAGGCCGTGTTCGTCGACGAGCGGTACGAGGCAACCGTCGCCGAGGCGCTCGGTGACCCACGTGGTGCAGGAGTCGAGGTGGTGGTGGGGATTCGCTGTGACGGCTCCGCCAGCGTGGCCGGCGATGCACGATTCGTCGCATACGAAGACGTCGTTGCTGCAGGCGACCCATCCGAGCCGACCGATCAGATGCTGGGCGGACCGATGTTCTACACGTCGGGAACCACGGGCCGTCCAAAGGGAGTCAGGGGCGCATTGTCGGGTGGGATGGCAATGACACCCGACATCATGAAACTGATTGCAGGCGGCTTCGGGCAGTGGTTGCCGGTGCCCGGTCGCACGATGTTGTGCGGTCCGTTCTACCACTCGGCACAGTGGGCCTTTTCCTTCATGCCGATGGTCGGTGGATCGTCGGTCGTGATGCAGCACAAGTACGACTCGGCGGGCTTGATTCGTTTGATTGACGAGCACGCATGCACCAACGTGCACTTGGTGCCCACGCAGATGAAGCGGTTGCTCGATCTGCCCGACAACGTGAAGCAGTCCTTCGACGGCTCGTCGCTGATTGCGGTGTGGCACGGTGCGGCACCATGTCCGCCGGCGGTGAAGCGCGGCCTCATCGAATGGTGGGGACCGAAAATCACCGAGTACTACGGCAGCACCGAGGGCTCGATCATCTCGGTTGTGTCGTCCGAAGAGTGGCTGCGCAAGGGTGGCAGCGTCGGCAAGCCGCTCGAAACCGTCGATGTGCTCGTTGTCGACGATGCGGGAAACTCGGTGCCACAGGGGGGCGAGGGAACCCTCTACTTCCGCAACAAGATGGGAATGTCGTTCACGTACCACAACGATGAAGAAAAGACGAAGGCCGCACATCGTGAGCCGGGTGTCTTCACCACGGGCGATGTTGGATACCTCGACGACGAAGGGTTCCTCTGGTTGTCGGACCGCAAGATCGACATGATCATCAGCGGCGGGGTCAACATCTATCCCGCCGAAATTGAAGGTGTGCTGGCGGTGCATCCGTCGGTCGAGGACGTTGCCGTGATCGGCGTGCCCGACGAGGAATTCGGCGAAAGCGTGAAGGCCTTGGTCCAGGTGGCCGAAGGTGTGGTCGCTTCGGATGAAGTGGCGCAGGAACTCATTGCGCATTGCCGGAAATTGCTTGCCGGATACAAAGCACCACGTTCGGTTGATTTCGTGGCGACGATTCCGCGCACGGGAACGGGAAAGATACAAAAAGCTCCGCTGCGTGCAAAGTATTGGGAAGGAAAGTCGCGCAAGATCTAGGGATGAAACGATTTCTCCCCGCACTTGCGATTGCGGGTTCCCTGTTCGCGAGCGGTCTTTCAACCGGGGTCGCGCAGCGAGCCGGCGCAAGTTCTCTTCCCGTTTGCGCGTCGAGCGTCAATCCAAACCGCACGACATCGTGCACGATCGGCGCACGGGGGCCGGGCGGCGGGGTCATCTTCTACGACGCCGGAAAACTCGAATGGTGGGGCCGCTACCTCGAAGCCATGCCAATGCCGTTGACGACCGGAATTCCCTGGTCGACCCAGGGAAACAGTCAGGTGTCGATCTACGACGGCGATGCCGCAACAGTGCAGCGCCTGCGCGTCGATGCCAAAGCCATCGGCATGGGGGCCGTCAATACCAAGCGAATCGTCGAGAAGTTCGGTAACGGTCAGTACGCCGCAGCGCGCGCGAGCCTGTACGTCAAGGGCGGACTCGACGACTGGTTCATTCCGTCGAAAGACGAATTGAACGCTTTCTACAACTACAAGGCCACGCACAATGTTGCCCTCGACTTTCCGACGGGTCCCGTTTGGTCATCGACAGAAGCCTGGAAGAACATCGCTTGGTACCAACTTTTCCAGGATGGCACGCAGTTCAGTGACAGTTACATCCTTGCTTCGAAGGGTGGCAACAAGGGGCGATTGACGAACATCAAGTATCCGGGAACGGGATTTGAAAGCAAGCCCTACCGGATGGTGGCCGTGCGTGCCTTTCCCACAGGGACTGGACTCGTTCCGCCGACAACGTTTCCGAAGTTGACAGGCAACACATGTACGAACGCGGGACCGTGTGTCGTCGGCGACATCGGGCCGGCGGGTGGTGTTGTCTTCTACGACGCGGGCGAGCGCAAGACGTGGGGCCGCTATCTCGAGGTATCTCCGAAGACAGCCGAGAAGATCGGTTGGCCGTGGCGCAAGCCGGGCTACAGCCCGGAAGGCGATCGCATCTACGACGAAACGGTCGAACCCTCGCGCATCAAGCGTGTGAAGTCGAAGTACATCGGCATGGGAGCGGCCAACACTCGGGCAATCGTCAACGAATATGGCGCAGGTCGTTACGCAGCTCGAGCGGCATGGGATTACGAGATCAACGGCTACGACGACTGGTTTCTTCCGTCGGCCGACGAACTCGACGTGATGTACAACGTCCTCTATGCGGTGGAAGAACCGCTCATCGGATTTGCACCCACGTATTACTGGTCATCGAGCGAATACGACTTGAAGAATGCGTGGACGGTTCTGTTCCGCAGTGGTCAACGCTTCGATCGCGAGGGTTGGTTCACCGCAAAGGACACCGGGAAGCCGAACGCGATGCGGGTTCGACCAATTCGCGCGTTCGGCTGACCGAACATCTGCACTTCTCAATATTCGGTGCGCCTAAGCATGACTTAGTCACTCGTGAATAGGGCAAATCATGTGACGAATATCTGTTTCGATGAACGTGTCGTGACACGTTTGCCCGGAAACGAAATATCTACCTTGGAGATTGTGGTGTGTGAACATCACGCACAATCGAGGAGGGAACATGAATCTTCGTGAAGCGAAGAAAGATGCGGGAAGTGCGATCGTCCTGATGATGATGGTGCTCACGACAGCAGTCATCGTTGCGCTCGGCGCAATCGGTGTCGTCGCGGTCGCCAAAGGTGACAGTGGATCGGCCGCGGGTGGCGGCGCCCAGGCGGTGACGGTGCACGTCAACCTGTCGGAATTCAAAGTTGAGCTTGTTCCCGCCACGGTGCCCGCGGGTTCGATCGTGACGCTCGACATCCACAACCTTGGTTCGGTCGAGCACAACCTCGCCGCACCGGAGCTGAACCTGCGAACGGCGAATCTGCTCAGCATGGCGCAGGCGAAGCTTGATCTTGGTGTCGTGACTGATCCTGTGACACTCATCTGTGAGATCTCGGGTCACAAGGAAAGCGGCATGGTTGCCACGCTCGGCATCGGTGCGCTGGACACGTCGGCGACGGCAACAACGGTTGCGCCGATGGATTGGAAGCAGATGGACGAGATGATGGAGGAAGTCGCACTCAAGTTCCCGGCAAATACCAAGGGCACGGGGAACGGCGAGTTGAAGCCCACCGTGACATCGGATGGCTGGAAGCAGTTCGACATCACCGCATCCATCATTGATTGGGAGGTCGAGCCGGGCAAGATCGTGAAGGGGTGGGCCTACAACGGTCAAATCCCCGCCCCCGTCCTGCGTGCCGAGGTTGGCGACAAGGTGCGAATCGTCCTCAAGAACGAATTGACCGAATCGACCTCGTTGCATTTGCACGGCATCCGCGTTCCGAACTCGGCCGATGGTGTCGATCCGTACACGCAAAAGGCGATCATTCCGGGCGAGACGTTCACCTACGAGTTCGAAGCTCTCGAGCCGGCAGTCGGGATGTACCACTCGCACCACAATGCACAGGTGCAGGTGCCGAATGGTTTGGCCGGGGCCTTCATTATCGGTGATTGGAAGGCCTCCTCGATGGAGAAGGCGGCCGACGTGACGGGTGACCTGGATGGTGTCGCCGAGCAAGAGCACGTAATGGTTCTGAATGATGCGGGAACGATCGGTTTGTCGTTGAACGGCAAGTCGTTCCCCGCCACGTCGCCCTACAAGTTGAAGGTGGGCGAATCAATGGTCGTTCACTACTACAACGAAGGATTGATGCCACACCCCATGCACCTTCATCAACCGTCGGGACTGGTCGTTGCTCATGACGGCAAGATCCTTGACGCGCCGTTCTGGGCAGATACGTTGAACGTTGCGCCGGGCGAGCGTTGGACTGTCGTGTACACGCCGAAAGACAAGGGAGTGTGGGCTTGGCACTGCCACATTCTCAACCACGCCGAGACTCCGACCGGTATGCGGTACATGGTGACGGCACTGATCGTCGAGTAGGGCAATCAGGTTCTGCGAAGGCGGTTCAGGCGGTGTCGAATCGCCTGAACCGTCCTCCACTTCCAGTAACGCACGTAATGACGGGGCTGCGCGAGACCTTTCACCGGTTTGCGGGGCGGGCGTGCGCTGCGGTTGAGTCGGTAGCCCTGCCAGTCGGGAAGGGTGTCCATGGGTACATCGGTGAACGATGCGATGAGTGAGGGAATGATCGATCCATCGCGCGCCATCGCGTCGTCGTAATCGACGATCGTCAGTGGATTGGCAAAGACCGCTGCGTACGCCCCGCGAAGTTGTTCGTAGTCGACGAGCCAGGAGTTTTCACCGACGTAGGCAAACGACGTCGGGTCGGCACTGCGACGGAAGAAGTCGTGTTCGAGGTGTTGTTTCCACGAAGAGAGGAAACCTTCGGGTGAGCGCAGGGTGAGAACGATTTGCGTGGTGGCGGGATCGAAGAGTTCGGTGAGGCGCTGCATCTCGGTGGGTGTGCGCAACAGGCAAAGGGCCTCGCACGACACGACGAGTGTCCGGTTCGATGATTCGACCTGATCGCGGACCGATTGCCGAACCTCGTGAGCCCAGGTCTCCCACTCGGGCGCTCCGCGTTCGGGAAAGAAACCCAGGGCCATTGCCGGTGTTTGGCGACCTTCGTCGATGCAGGCCGCGGCGATTTCGCGAGCATCGGGAAAGGCGCCCCTGAACCAACGGGCACCGGTTGCCGTCGTAATGGCCGACTCGTTGTCGGAGAACCAGCGTTGGAACGAGGTTGTGCCGGTCTTCAGCGTTCCGATGTGAAGGATGACGCGGCCCATACGATGGGAAAAGTATGGCAAGTGAACCGGTCTCGTACGTGTCTTACCTGAAAGTCGACGAGTTGCTGGCTCTCCAGCAGCCGTTGTCGGACGGTCCCGAGCATGACGAACTGTTGTTCATCATCATTCACCAGACGTACGAGTTGTGGTTCAAGCAGATCCTCCACGAGCTGTCCCGTGCGCGGCGGTTGTTGCGCGAGGGTGCACTGCATCCTTCCCTCGGTACGTTGCGTCGGGTACGCACCATATTGAAGACCCTCGTTGGTCAGGTCGACATTCTCGAAACGATGACGCCCCTCGAGTTCAACGCGTTCCGTGCCCGGCTCGAGTCATCGAGTGGCTTTCAGTCGTATCAATTCCGTGAGTTCGAGGCCGTATTTGCGCGGCCCGGAATCTGGGAGGACACGCTGGCACTTCTCGAACAGACGGGCTGCATGGTCTCGGCCGACGTTCACGAGTCGCTGCTGTCGGTGTACCGCACGCGACCCGACGTGGCGTTGCTGCTCGAAGAGCTGGTCGACATCGACGAGGGCATCCAAGAGTGGCGCTACCGCCACCTGAAAATGGTCGAACGAACAATCGGCAACAAGGTGGGAACCGGGGGTTCGAGCGGTGCGGGCTACCTGCGCTCGACTTTGTTTGCGCCCGTGTTCCCCGAACTGTGGGAGATCCGCGCTCGGTTTTGAGTCAGGGTTTCAGGCGTCTGTACGAAGTGACGCCCGAAACGGTTTGTGCGTCACCGTATTCGCCCGAGGCGAGCAACTGTTCGAGAACGGTTTTGGCGGCGCCGCCGAGTGTGTTGTCGGGAATCACCAGCCACTTGATTTTCGAGGGGCTCTCGAGGAGTGATGGATCACCGAGAAAGTTCGTGCGAACCCACGGGTTGGGGAACGTGTAGATGATTTCGCGCTGGCTCGCATGGGGGACGAAGGCATAGTGGGCCGATACCGCGTCGGTTGGTCCGACTCGTTCGAGAGCAGCTTTCCAGCCATCGACCACCTGTTCGCCGTGTGGCCAGTAGCCCTTTCGGTACTGGTCGCCGAAGGGCAGCAGACTCCACGCATCTGCAGCGATGCACGACGACAGAAGGGTGAGGGTGACTGCGCAGGCTCCGATGACCTTGCTCCGTCGGCGCAGAAACCCGGCTCCTTCGATGGCACCGAGCATCATCGCCGTCACCGGCACTGCTTGGTAGTGGTACATCATCGCCCAGGTGAAATCGGCGGTTGTGAGGATGTTGATGAAGATCATCGGGACACCCATGAGGATTGTCAACGGGGCAAGAAACGAAACAAATCCAAGTGGTGAGGACAATCGGCCGATGTAGCCCTTGAAGTTGTTGTTCGACAGCCGGTCGAAGAAAAGCGACGGATCCTTGATCGAGTTCTTTGCGACGTCGAAGGGTGTCTTTCCCAGTTCGCCGTACAGCATCCCGTAGGCGCTGGTGTCGCCTGCGAGGGTCGGCACCATCCAGACGCCGACGATGAGGAAGTACACCACTGCAAAACCGAGCAATGCGCAGCCGAACTTCCAGCGTTTTTTGGCGATGAGAAGAATTGCGATGCCCATCACGGCGAGAGCGATGTCTTCCTTCCACAGCATCGCCGCCAACAGCCATGCGAAGGCGATGATGTTGCGTCGGCGCACGTCGGCGCCGAAACCCTCGGGACGGGTCGTGGCGTAGTGGTAGCCCATCATGAGGAACGGAATCGCAAGTGTCTCGGGGTGCCACGTCTCCCAGGCGAGGAAGGAAACGGTTGGCAACAAGAGCCACGACAGGCCCAGCATGCAGGCCAGTACGTCGCTGCGCAGTCGGTGGCGTGCGATGAGATAAACCGGCACCGCACCGAGGGCGAGCGCCGCGACTTGGATCAGGTTCCACAGGTTCGGCCCGCCACCCAGCCACACGAACGGTACGAGCAGCCAGTACATGAACATGGCGTGGTGACCAAAGACGGGCAGACCACAGACCGTGTTGAACCACTTGCCCTGCGAGAGAAGCCACAGTGACTGGTCGTGGATGCCGAGATCGAAGTCGAAGGTCGCGAAAGAGTTGTGCCGGTCGACGATGAGGCGGCCGATCACCCAGATCCAGGCAAGGACGGCGCCCGTCAGGATCGCGGCGGGCAGTGAACGCGCGGTCTTCATTTTCCGTTGAGTGCGGCAACCACCGGTGCGAACGAATCGACGTCCTCGGCCCCGACGATGATGTAGCTGAAGCCCCACTTTTCGCGCCGGGCGAGAAGGTCTTCGACGATCTTGTCGGGAGAACCGATGAGGGCAAACGGTGTGGCGGCAACCATTCCGGGTTCGACGCCGATCATCTGTGCAACGCCTGACAAAGTGCCCGCCGCGTCATCGGTGACCTTGACGAAGAATGCCCTGATGTTCATCTCGATTTTCTCGAGTCGCGCACCCGCGGCCTCGCGCACGATCGACACCTTTTCGTCGACGGCGTCCGCTGTCATTGTGGAAATTGCATCGGGACCGACGACGCCGGCGGTCATCGTGCCGTTGATGCCGATGATGTCGGCTTCGCGTGCGGCAAACGAGAGCACGCGCTTTCCGCCACCACCGATGAGAATCGGTGGCATCGGTTGCTGCACCGGCTTTGGCTGTCCGTCGTAGTTGGTGACGGTGTAGTGCTTGCCCGTGAACGAGAAGGGTCCGGCGGCCATTGCACGTTTCATGATTTCGAGGCCCTCGATGAATCGATCGATGCGCACACCCGCGCTGTCGTAGGGAATGCCTGCCTGTTCGTAGTCGCTGATCATCCATCCGGCGCCGAGACCGATCTCGAGTCGGCCCTCGGACAGCAGGTCGATGGTGGCAAGTTCCTTGGCGAGAACGACCGGATGTTTGTAGTCGTTGTCCCACACCAGCGCCCCGACGCGAAGTTTCGTCGTCGCGTCGGCCACCGACTGCAACGCGGGAACCGGAGCCAATTGATCGGTGAAGTGATCGGGCATCGTCAGGCAGTCGAAGCCGTTGTCCTCGGTGCGGCGCGCGAGTTCGATCCATTCGGTCCGGGAGGCGGCGCGGGAGCATTGCACGCCGAACCGAAAGGGGCGAATGACGGGGAATGACATGCCTGCACGGTAGTCGCTGGTGGCCCGCGGATACCGTGGTCGATGATGAACGGGTCACGCTTCGGCTGGACGGCGCAGATTGCGCGCCTCGTTGTTGCCGTGCTCGCAGGCAGTTTGTTGGTCTCGGCCGCCGGCGTCGCAATTGCGCCACGGGTGTGGGGGCTCGTCAACGCACACGATGAGAAGGCCGTCGAACTTCCCACGTTCACGGGAATCGCCCAGCGGTCGATCTTGTTCGACCGTGCGGGTCGACAGGTCGGCGCCTTCCAGGTCGAAAACAGCCAGCCCATCACGATCGACCAGGTGCCGCAAGACGTGGTCGCGGCTGTTCTTGCCGTCGAGGATGCCAACTTCTTCGGCCACAAGGGAGTCAACCTGCGGGCTCTCGTGCGCGCGATGTTGTCGAACTTCGAATCGGGTTCGGCGCGCCAAGGCGCATCGACGATCACCCAGCAGGTGGTGAAGAACGAATATCTGGCTGGCCTCGAACGCGATGGGCGGTACAAGATTCTCCAGGCGCGTTATGCGGTGCTGCTCGAACGTTCGGTCGGTAAGCGTCAGATACTCGAGCGGTACCTCAACACGGTGTTTCTCGGCAACAACGCCTACGGCCTGCAGGCTGCTGCCGAGGTCTATTTCGGTACCGACGTCGAGAAGTTGACGATCGAACAGGGGGCCTTCCTGGCGGGGATGATCCAGGCGCCCTCCAGCTACGACCCGATCAGGCACCCCGAGCGTGCCCGTCAACGCTTTGCCATCGCCCTTCGTCGCGTGGCGGCCGAACAGTTGATGACTCCCGAGCGGGCCGAAGAGGTTGCCCAGACCTGGCCGCTTCCCGAGGTGTTGCAGTCGGTGCCGCAGCGTGCAGTGAACCGCACGTATTTTTCCGAAACGGTCAAGGACTATCTCCTGAACAAGTCGGACATCCTCGGCACGACGTATCAAGAGCGGTTCAACGCTTTGTTCCGCGGTGGATTGCGGATCTACACGACCCTCGACTCCGACGCCCAGTCCGCGGCCGAGGCGGCGGTGAGAAGCGAATTGCCTGCGAACAAGGCCGGCTTCCAAGGTGCGCTGCTGTCGCTCGACACCGCAACGGGGGGAGTGCGCGCGATGGTCGGTGGGCCCGGGTTCCAGCCGGGCCGCGAGGAAGTGAACATGACACTTCGTCGCCGGCAAACGGGATCAAGCATCAAGATCTTCGTGCTGGCGGCCGCCCTGCAGGCGGGGGTCGAGCCCACCGATCTCGTCGATGGCACCCTGCCGTGCACGCTGCCGAATCCCGGCAACGAGGACGAGCCTTTCGAGATCGAACAAGGCGTCAGTCGACCGCTGGGTTCGGTGGCAGAAATGACCTGGTACTCGATCAACTGTGCATACAGCCGCCTCGCTCAGATCGTTGGTTTGAACCGTGTCGTCGATACCACCTACCGCATGTCGCAGTCGATGTTTCTTTCGCGTGACTCGTACAAGATCCAGCCCTATGCAAGTTTTGCTACCGGCGCGAACGAGATGAGTCCGCTCGACATGGCGAGCGGTGCCCAGACGATTGCAAACGGAGGCGTGCACATGCAGCCTTTCTTTGTCGAGCGAATCGAAGGGCCGTCGGGTGTCGTGTACGAGCACAACGACCCCGGCCAGACGGTGTTTGCCAAGGATGTCGCCGACAAGGCCGTTGACATCCTGAAGGGGGTCATGGTGTCTGGAACCGCGCGTCGCAGTGCGTTGGCCAATGATCGTCCGTCGGCGGGCAAGACCGGAACGCAGGACGACAACACCAACGCGTGGTTCGTCGGAATGACACCCCAATTGACCACCGCAGTGTGGGTGGGGGACCCGAAGGCATACACGCCGATGGTTGATGTTCCCGAGTTCGTGGCGAAGAAGGTGCCCCGTGTGCAAGGTGGAACGTTTCCCGCCGCCATCTGGAAGGCCTATACAGACCGCGCATTGGCTGGTGAGCCGTCGCTCGACTGGGATGCGCCGCCACCCGTTGGCAGGGCGTCGATGCGTCTCTACCTACCCGGCGTCGACTGTGTTGCAGGGGTTGTAAGCGGCACGCTTCCGCGTCGCGCCACCGGCAACGTGATCGCAGCCGAAACGACCACCACGTCGTTGCCCCCCGGCATGACGGCGGTCCCGACGCCGGCAACCACGACAACGTCACCTGTTGTCGATTCAACGGTGCCGATGTCGGGGCGGCCGGTGGTGAGCATCGTCGATGCGGGGACAACCGTGTTGCCTTCGAACACCAATCCGTTCGCCCCCGTGCCGTCGGTCGACCCCAACGGCGCGCTCGTTTTCGACTGCACGAAGAATCTGCCGGGCTGGGTGCAAACCACCGTCACCGGCGGCTGAGATGATCGTGCGCGCCGACGCAGTGTCGGGCAGTGATCGGTAGTCTCGGGGAATGTCGGTACTCGAAGCCTTGCTCGGACTTCAGTTGGTTGATACCGAGATCGCCCAAATCGAGCATCGCCTCGCGCACCTTCCCGAAGCCGAAGCAGCGCGGGCGGCCGACCAGCGGCGGACGACGATCTTGGCCGAGCTGCGCAAGGTCGGCGAGGAGCTCGACCGCTTGGCCGCCGTAGTCGAGGCCAACGAAACGGCCGTTGCTGAGATTCGCCGCCAAACCGACCGGCTGAACGGGCAATTGCGTACGGTCATCGCGCCGCGCGAGGCGGAGGCGTTGCAACACGAAATTCGGGTGCTCGCAGAACGTGCATCGACCATTGATGACGAGTCGATCGTCGCAATCGAACAAAGCGAGGCTCTCGACGCTGAATCTGCGCGCCTCGAAGTCGAGGCGAAGCGCGCCGCCGACGAATCATCCGCTGCTCGTGTGGTGCTCGACGAAGCATCCGCCACGGTTGCATCGACCTTGGGTGATGCGCGAACCCGCCGCGATGCACTGGCCGGCGCCATCGATGCCTCCGCTGTCGCGTCGTACGACAAAAAGCGCAGGGATCTCGCGGGGGTGGCCGTCGCGCGACTGGCGCGCACCACGTGCGGAGGATGTCATCTCGATCTGTCGCCGTCGGAAGTCGATGCCGTGAAGCGTCTTGCTGTCGATGAACGAGAGTGTCCGAACTGCACACGTTGGTTGGTGGTGTGAGTCGATCGGTAGGTTGGTCCGCGTGATCCTTTGGTTCGTTGCCAGCGCCGTTCTGACGGTGAAATTTGTCTTCAACGATCCGCGTTTTGATTACCGACTGCTCGTGGTCGGTGTATTGCTACCCGACGTCGTCGACATTGGTTTCGGCGGGGCTCGCGTGTTGCACACGCTTGCATTCAGTGTCGGGCTGATGACACTGATCATGTTCGTCACCCGTCGCGGCTCATCGCTGCGGCGCCGGACGTTGCCGCTCGCCATCGGTACGTTCCTTCATCTCGTGTTCGATGGCGCATTTGCGAACACTGACGTCTTTTGGTGGCCGGTCACCGGTGCGTCGTTCGGTGATGCACGGTTGCCGGTCGCCGAGCGCGGCGTATTGAACCTGGGGCTCGAGATTCTCGGACTGTTGGGCATCCTCTGGATCGTGCGCCGGCACGGTTTGGGGTCGCGTTCGGCCAGGCGGCGCTTCTGGTCGACGGGGGAGCTGGTCGAAGTTGTCTGAGCGTCTCTTGACCCTGGTGCGTCATGGTCGTACCCGAGCGAATGCAGGCGGGCTTTTGCAGGGTCACGTCGACAATGCACTCGACCCCGTAGGGGTCGAGCAGGCGGCGGTTCTCGGCCCGGCGCTCGGTCGAATCGGCAAGGTCGACCGCATCATTGCGAGCCCATTGTTGCGTGCCCAGCAAACGGCGGGGGCGATTGCCGGGCACTTTGGGCTGACCATCGAGACCGATCGGCGATGGATCGAACTCGACTACGGCGACTACGACGGTCAACCGATGTCGTCGATCGACGCTGCGATCTGGTCGACGTGGCGAAGTGATCCGCACTTCCGGCCACCGCGTGGCGAGACGATGGCCGAGCTCGAGGTTCGCGTGCGGAACGCCCTCGTCGATTTGGTGGGCGACAGTGACGGTACGCATGTGGTTGTGGTCAGCCACGTTTCGCCGATCAAGGCGGCGGTTGCATGGGCGCTCGGAGTCGACATCGGTGTGTCGTGGCGCACGGCGCTCGACCGTGCATCGATGTCGACCATCAGGTTGCACCACGAACGTCCCGCGTTGATGACGTTCAACGTGACGGTTCATCCGGAAAAGTGATGTCCGAAAATCAATGATCCCCGGGCCCTCGGGCCCGGGGATCGATCGAATGTGGTGAGTCGGCCTGTAAGCGGGATTCTGTGGACCTTGCGGTCCGGTGACCATCC
>CAZKVD010000023.1:0-22613 GCA_964556145.1 uncultured Bifidobacterium sp.
CACGGCCGCGCGTACGTCGCAAGTTTCAACTTCAAGGGCAGCGACCAGCAGAAGTTGGTCGGCGACCTGTCGGGCGGCGAGCGCAACCGCGTCCATCTTGCAAAGTTGTTGAAGCGGGGCGGAAACGTCCTGCTTCTCGACGAACCCACCAACGACCTCGACGTCGACACCTTGCGTGCACTCGAAACTGGCCTCGAAAGCTTCCCCGGCTGTGCCGTGGTCATCAGCCACGATCGCTGGTTCCTCGACCGCATCGCCACACACGTTCTCGCATTCGAAGGCGACAGCCAGGTGCGTTGGTTCGAGGGCAACTTCAGCGAGTACGAGTCCTGGCGCCGCAAGGAAATGGGAAGTTCGGCCGACCAGCCCCACCGCATCAAGTACAAGCCACTCAATCGATGAATCCACCCACGAGCCTGCGTGTCATTCGATGGCTGTGCGCCGTCGTTTTCGTGTGCGGGATCGCCGGAATCATCGTGTCGTCGATCAACGGCAACAACGCGGGCTGGGTCATCACCATCGGCCTGACAACCACCCTTGCGGCGATCATTCTGATCGTCGCCTCCACGGTTGCAGCCCGCCAGCGCATCGCCACGTTCAACGAAGTGGCAGCAGAGAAGCTCGAAGCAATGATCGCCGACGAAGTGACACGTGGCGCCTCCGAAGACGCACTGCGTGAAATCGTGCGACGGGCCATCGAACTCGGAAGACAGTCCGCGTGACCTCGCCGGACGCCGCAATCGTTGCGGACGACCATCGTCTGGCCGCGTGGCTTGCCCAACAGGCGGGCGAGCGCCTCAGCGCACTTCGCACCCAACTCTTTGCCGAAGGTGCGGCTCCGTGGCACGTCATGGACACCGGCGATGCCATTGGACACCGCTTCCTCGTCGACGCGTTGTCGGAGTACCGACCTGCCGACGCAGTTCTCTCCGAGGAAGGTGCCGACAACCACAAGCGCCTCACGGCCGACCGCGTGTGGATCATCGACCCGCTCGACGGCACCAACGAATACGGCGAACGCGGACGCTCCGACTGGGCCATTCACGTTGCGTTGTGGGAAAAAGGTGACCTCGTCGCCGGTGCAGTGGCTCTGCCCGCACTCGGCGTCACTCTCGACACCCATCCCGACACACGACCGAAGCTCACCCCGAAACCGGATCGCAAGGTTCGACTCATCACTTCACGCAACCGCGCGCCGTATTCGGCGATCCTCGTCGCAAACGCGATCGACTGCGACGCCATCAGACTCGGTTCCGCGGGCGCAAAGGCCATGGCAGTCGTGCTCGGCGAAGCCGACATCTACGTGCACGATGGTGGCCAACACCAGTGGGACTCGGCTGCGCCCGTGGCCGTCGCGCGTGCGGCGGGTTTGCACACCAGTCGCATCGACGGCACTCCCCTCGTTTACAACGAGCGCGACACTTGGCTTCCCGACCTTCTCATCTGCCGGCCCGAACTCGTCGAGCCGGTGATGAAGGCGCTCTGGGACAACGACAACTGACGCGCCGCGTCAGGACAGGTAGTCGCTGGTGTGTTCGCCGAGGCGCGGAACCGGACCCGGGCGCAGCGCGTAACCATCGAAGTCGACGGGGTTGTTGACCGCTTCGTAAGGGGCTTCACCGTCGCGGGGTGACATCTGCACGAACGCTCCGGCAGCGCGTGCCTGCGGGTCTTCGATGACCTCGACGATCGAGTTGAGCGGTGCCCACCACACGTCGTGTTCGTCGAAACGCTCGACCCATTCCGACATTGGCCGCTGCACGAAGAGTTCGTCGAGTGTGGCGATGAGTTCGGTGTTGTTGGCGAGACGCATTTTCGCGGTCTCGAACTGCGGCACGCGAAGACGATCGGAGTCGATTGCCGCAACGAGTGCGGGCCAGTGACGGTCACCCTCGAGTGCGAGCATCCAGAACGCCTTGCCGTCACCTGCGAAGTAGTTGAGCATCAGCGGGGCACGGCCGTTCTCGCGCGGTCGCGTGCTTTCGCGCTTGCCGAACCGCAACTGGATACCGATGTCCCAGCCGATGTTGTACATGCCGTTGCGCAGCAGGCTGGTGGAAACGAGTCGGCCCTTGCCGGTGCGCTGCGCATCAAACAAAGCAGCCGACACACCCGCGACGAGTGACATGCCGGTGACGTGGTCGCCCTGGCCACTGCGGTTTGCGGGTGGGTTGGCCCCCGGCGGAACAAGCGTGTGTGCGAGCCCCGACCGCGCCCAGTAGCCACCGATGTCGTAGCCGGGACGATGCGCATCGGGACCAACGAGTCCGTATCCGGTGATGATTCCGTAGACGATGCGGGGAAAACGCCTGCGAACTGCCTCGGGGTCGAGGCCGAGACGCTGCAGCGCCGCAAGACGCACGTTGGTGACGAAGGCATCTGACGTACCGAGCAGTTCGAGCATGCGCTCTTTGCCCTCGGCCGACTGAAGATCGATGACGACCGACTTCTTGCCGCGGTTGTCGATCTCGAACGGCGGAACAGCGGGCTGGTCACCTTGGCCGAGCGCACCGAAGATGTTGCGCTGCGGGTCACCGCTCGGTGGTTCGACCTTGATGACCTCGGCTCCCCAATCGGCGAGCACACCTGCACAGGCCGGACCCGCGACCCACACGCCGAGTTCGATGACCCGAACACCCGCGAGTGGCCCGTGCTGCGACATTGTTTCTCAGGCCTCGATGATCGTGACGGTGCCGGCGTCACCGTTCACTTCGATGATGGCACCGTCGCGGATTCGGCGGGTCGCGTTGACAACCGAAACCACGCAAGGGATACCGAGTTCGCGGCTCACGATGATCGAGTGACTGTTCAATGCACCCACGTCGACCACGACACCCCCCGCGGGAATGAAGAGCGGCGTCCATGACGGGTCGGTGTTGGGCGCGATCAGGATGTCGCCCTCTTCGAGAGCCGAAGGGTCGGCCGGGTCGAGAATCACGCGTGCCCGACCGCGTGCGACACCCGAACATCCGGCATTGCCCTGCAGGACGTCGCCCGTACCGACGGCCTCGACTTTGACCTCGGTGCGCTTGGGCAGATCCTCGATCTCGGGCACACGCTTGTCGCCCTCGACGAAGTACGGGGTCTCGAGCTCCCACAATGCCTTCCACTGTGCTTCACGGTCGGCGAGCTTCGACGTGAACGACTTGGGGTCGGCAATGAACGCGTCGAGTTCCTCGTTCAACAACATGAAGATCTGCTTCTCGTGTGCGAGGGCACCGGTTGCGGCGTGACGCCGGCCAAGTTCGCGCATCGCGACTCGCGCCTCGTTCATCACGCGGATGCAGTTCGTCTTGCTTCGTTCGCGCCAGGCGTTGAAGCGCCGTCCGGATGTCGCAGCGAGTTGCACCATGGTCGTCGCCTCGTCGTTCCCCTTGACACGGTCCAGCGCTTCGGCGAGCGCGGCAGCGGAGTCGGCGACGGTGCGGGCCGCGGCCTTGGCGGGGTCGCCGTCAGGGCCGACCTGGCGCATCGAGTCGATGAGCGCGAGGGCAAGGGCGGGTTTGGTCTCCCACACGTCGGAGAAGAGATCCCACTCATTCGGGCCGCGCGAGCCGAACTCGTAGAGGAAGTCCTCGAAACCCTGCTGGAATTCGGGCGAGTTCTGCGGCAGGCGCGACAGCGCCCACATTGCAAGGCTGGGTGCAGCCGAGTCGACGTCGCCCGCACCCGCGATGATGCGCACGAGCAGATCGGGCACGATCTGGCCGAGAACCGTGGGACCCGTCGCGGTGTTCGTCGAGGTCATGACGTGATCGTCGAACATCCGACGGTGAACGGGAATCAACGAACGCGCATGCTCGACTAGTTGTGCGTCGCTTGCCTCGGCAAGGTTCGGACGCTTCGCACGGATCTCTTTGGCGACACGCTTCGACTCCTCGAGCTCGGGGTATTCCGTGATCGTGAGGGCCCAGTTCGCGCGGTCGGTGAGTTGTTGCGCAACCGTCGCGTTCGGGTCGTCGGGATGCGGAACGTAGGGAGGGGTGTCGGGACGGGTTCCGAAGAAGGCAAGGTCGATCGGCTCGGCGCCGACGCCCGCGCGCACACCGAAGAGCCGCACAACCGAGGCGTTGACATAGAAGAAGCCGTTGAAGAAGCCACACACCGGGTTGAAGCCCTCGGCGCTGACTTCGTCGGCAAGCACCGACCCGTTGCGAACGTTGCCGTCTCGCCAGCCCTCCATGGTGCCCGGGATGAACGCCAGGCTGGCACCGAGCGGACTGATGGGGTCGGGCAACACGTCGCTCGCGTTCGAACGCGTGTAAACGGGAAAGCGCTTGCTCGCGCGGGTATCGGTGATCCAGTGCGACATCGTCGTCTACTCCGTGTTTCGGGGGTGGGGGCTATTCGGCGAGAACTGTAACCACTCCGGTCGAACCGTTCACCTCGAGAAGCGCCCCGTCGGGAATCCGACGCGTGGCATCGGTGGCTGAAATGACGCAGGGAATACCGAGTTCCCGGCTCACGATGATTGCGTGGCTGAGCGGCGCCCCGACGTCGACAACCACTCCCGCTGCGGGAACGAAGAGAGGCGTCCACGACGGGTCGGTGATCGGCGCAACGAGAATGTCACCCGCCTCGAGGGCCATCGGATCATTCGAGTCGAGCACGACGCGCGCACGGCCGGTCACGACGCCCGGACACCCGGGCATGCCCTGCAAGGTTTCGCCCACAGTCAGGTGCGCTCCCCCGACCGATGACCTGCTCTCCCACGAATCGGGACTCGCGGGGGTTCCGACGAAGACGAACTCCGGGATGCGCCCGACCAGCGACTCGTAGGTGTTGCGGCGTTCCCGCACCAGCCCGAGCCACGTTCCGGCATCGGCTTCACCCGCTGCGATCAACGCCGGCATCTCCTCGGCACGCACGAAGCCAAAGTCCTCGACCTCGTCGAAGAACCCGCGCGCAACCATTCGTCGGCCGAATTCCCGCATCGGCATACGGCACTCATGGATGAGCCTGATGTTGTTCGTCTTCGTTCGTTCGCGTGCAGGGATCCAAGCCTGCGACGCGGCGATGGCAACAGACAATTGTCCGTGTACCGCAGCATCACCCGCCGCCATCGCGAGAAGCGATTCGGTCGCAGCGGCACGTTCACGCGCACGATCAACGCTGTGAATCGCAGGGTCAGCCGTGACCGGCGCAAGCCTGATGCGCTCGATTGCTGCGAGGGCAAGTTCGGGGCGCGTCTCCCATGTCGGCGAACGAGACTCCCATTCATTCGGACCGCGCGAGCCGAAGTTCAGAACGAAATCAGCGAACATCGCAAGGAACTGGTGCGCCTCGGATGAGGGGTCATCCCCCAGCCGAGCGAGCAGACCCGACACGCCGCGATCGAAGGCTGCGGTGAGTCGTTGTGAATTCGCGACCAGTCGTCCCATCGCCCACATCGCATGGCTGGGCTCGGCCGAATCAACGTCACCGAAACCCGCGATCAGCGGCATGATGAGATCGGGTCGGCCGAGTGCCGTCGCGATGGCCGAGATCATGCCCACGGGGACGGTCGCCATGTACGTGGTGTAGATGTGCTGCGAAAACAGCCACTCGTGCCAGGCGATCAACTCGCAATACCTGTCCCACAGAGCTTCGTCGCTCATCGCGGCAAGGTCGGGGCGTGCTCTGCGCAATGCAATCGTCTTGTCCTTGTGTTCCGAGACGTCGGACAATTGGTCGACGGACGAAAACGCGAGAATCGACGCAAAGGTTTCACCAATGCGCGCGGTGAAGTCGGGACGCACGTCGCCCGGTGCCTCGACGTAGGGCGGAATACCCGGTTGCGCGCCGAAGAACTGCGCATCCATGTCCTGCCACGACAAGCCGGGGGCGCGTTCACCAAAGAGCCTGATCAACGACGCATTGAGATAGCAATAACCACCGACGACACCGAGTTGGCAGAACGTGTCGTCGGGAAATTCGGTCGGGTCGAATGCGCCCATCCGCGCCCACGCGGTTCGCCAGCCGCGTTCCGCACGCCACAGACCGGTGTCGCTCGTCAGTGGCGTGACGGGATCGGGGAACACCTCGCCGACGTTGGCGCGCGTGTAGATCGGGAACCTGTCGGAGAGATCCGTGTCCGTGACGTAGTAGCGATCCTGTTGCCCCATGGACGCACCCCCAGGACTGGCAACCTAGTCCGTTTGTCACAGCCCAAAATCCGCGCTCGACTCAGGGCTTCGAGACGATGGCATGCAGACTGTTTTCATGAACAACACCCCCACGAGCGCCGCCACTGACCTGTCGTGGGGCGCGTTCTCCGAGCGCGGACCGTGGGACCTCGATCGCTCCCGTATCGACTGGGCGGAACACGCCGTCATCCTGCGTCGCGAGGCCCGCAACGAAGTCCCACGCCTGACCGCCGCTGGAAAGATTCCACCCGTTGGGCGTCTCGTCACCGTGGTGGCCGTCCTTGGTCGGGCCGTTGTGCCGTGGCTCGTTCGCAAGAAGCTGAGACGCTTCGATTCCCCCGAAGAGAGTCGCGCGGTTCTCTCGATGCGTCTGCGTCGGGCGATCGAGACACTCGGTCCGACCTACATCAAGCTCGCGCAGATCATCTCGAGTGGCGAGGGTCTTTTCCCTGCCGAATTGGTGAACGAATTCAAGCGTTGTCGCGATCAGGTTCCGGCCGAATCCTTCGACGTCGTGAAGAAGACGATCGAGTCGGATCTTGGTGCACGCATCAATGACGTGTTCCTGCACATCGAGACGAATCCTCTCGCTGCCGCATCGATTGCGCAGGTCCATGCGGCGACTCTGGTCTCAGGGGAACCAGTGGTGGTGAAGGTTCAACGACCCGACATCGGCGAACTCGTACGACGCGATCTGCGTGTGATGTCGTGGATCGCCCCGTTCCTCATCGGACGCATTCCCATCTCCGCCCTGGCAAACCCACCGGCACTCGTCGAGCTTTTCGCCGAAACGATCGTCGAAGAACTCGACTTCCGCATGGAAGCCTCGAACATGGTCGATGTGGCCGCGATGCTGCGCAGTCTCGACCAGCGCGGATACATCGTTCCGCGCCCACACCCCAAACTCGTCACACGTCGGATTCTCGTGATGGAACGCCTCTACGGATTCAACTTCGACGATGTCGATGGCATGAAGGGTGCGGGACTCGACACCGAGCAGATCATCCGCACGGGAATGATCGCCTTCATGGAGGGCGCGATGATCGAGGGCATCTTCCACGGCGACCTTCATGGCGGAAATCTCTTCGTGATGACCGATGGCCGAACGGCGCTCCTCGATTTCGGCATCGTCGGGCGACTCACCGGACCTCGTCGTATCGCATTCCTGCGATTGATGCTCGGTGCCACGACGAACGACGTCAAGGGACAAGTCGCGGCGTTGCGTGACCTCGGTGCACTACCCCTCGACGTCGACGTCGACCAGGTGATCCGTGACCTGCGCCTCGACCAGCCGACCATCGACCCCACGTCGTTGTCGGGCGAAGAGCTGGTCAAGGAAGTGCAGCGGATCGTGAAGGCGCTGCTCGGCTACGGCGCCAGCATGCCCAAGGAGCTGATGCTCTACGTGAAGAACATGGTGTTCCTCGACGGAGCCATCGCGCGACTCGCACCCGACCTCGACATCCTCGCCGAAGTTGCCAACATCTCGATGATCTTCGCGGAACGCCACGGAGAACGAATCGGACGCGAACTGGGATTCAACCCCGACGCATTCGAGGTCAACCTCGACAGTGTGAAAGCAAGCCTTGGTGTCGAGTCGAGCGTCAACCGACTGACATACCGCGAGCTGCAAGAGCGTCGATCGCTCATCAACAAGCGCATGCGCGATCACATTCGTTCCTGATCAGATGACGACGACTGGCGTTCCGATCTTCGCGAACTTCCACAGGAACTCTGCGTCTTCCTTCGCCTGGCGCTGACAACCACCCGACAAACGAGTTCCCAACTCTTCCTCGGTTTGGTAAACCGAACCATCGCTGCGCTTGACGGGAATTTGATGGAAGCCGATGGCGCCGATCTCGGTCTTCAACCAACGCACCATCAACTTGAGGAATGCCTTGCCGTTCCAAGCCGTTGTGATCTCGGACTTGCTGTACACCTTGTGGGTCCCCGGCAGTTCGTTGTTGTACTGGCTGCCCGAGACCAGCCACGAACGGATGATCGTCTCGTCCTGATCGACCGCCCACACTCGCTGGCCGGCCCGGTCGTAGACGAGACGACGACCCGTCCCGGAATCAGCCGGCAGTGGCGGCGCATCGCTTCCCGTCGATGCCACCGATGACAGAGCGAACCCCATGGCGTCCTTGGCGCCGGCCGGCGGTGGCGGGGTGCGCACGACACTGAGATTTTCGTCGGGCCAGATCCCCAACTTGAGCGCCGACTCACGACCGACTTCCCCGTCGACAAAGAGCGCCTTTTCCGTTTGCAGGGCAATGACAGCGGCGCGTGTGGTGGCGTCGAAAACACCCGTCGGCTCGTTCGCGAGCCAGCCATCGCGCAGCAGCGCCTGTTGGAGACAGGCCACAGCAACGCCGCTGTCGCCGGTTCGAAGCGTCTTGGTGGGAATCGTGCAATCTGCGGCCACTTCTTCCTCGCCGACGAGATCGGGAATGGTTGTTGTCGCCACGGGGGTTGCGGCGACGGATCCCCCGGGGCCCGTCGTCGTCGTGGGCACCACCGTGGTCTGGGTGGCAACGCTGTCGGTCGAAGACTTGCCGTCAGACGACGCACCGACGGCAATCCACGCCCCACCGACCACCATGATGACGGCAAGGAGAACGTACTGCTTGGTTCGCAGATCGGCGGGGGCTTTCATTCGTCGTCAAATCTAATTGTCTGCTACGAAATTGACGATGCGTCTTGTCGTGGCCCGCTGCAGCGTGAAATACGAGGGTCGCCTTGAATCGCGCCTCGACGAGGCAACACGCCTGATCATGGTCAAAGCCGACGGATGTGTCGCCATTCATGCCGACGGCGGTGCGTACAAGCCGCTCAACTGGATGAACGCCCCGAATGAACTTGTCGAGCGCAACGACGAGTGGGTGGTGACGAATTCAAAGGGCGAAACCCTCACGATTTCACTGCACGAGATATTTCTCGACACCGCACACGATCTCGGCGAGGACCCCGGGCTCAACAAGGACGGGGTCGAGGCACACCTGCAGGAACTACTCGCCGCACTGCCCGACGCAATCGAAGAGGGCCTCACGTTGATCCGACGCGAGTACCCGACCGCAATCGGGCCCGTCGACCTGCTCTGCCGCGACCGAAACGGAAACACCGTGGCAATCGAGGTGAAGCGGCGCGGCGAGATCGACGGTGTCGAGCAACTCGGCCGGTATCTCGAGTACCTGGCCAAGGATTCGTCGTTGGGCAACGTGCGTGGCATCTTCGTGGCACAGGTGATCAAGCCACAGGCGAAAACCCTTGCCACGACCCGCGGATTTGCATGCGTCGAAGTCGATTACGACGCGCTGCGCGGACGCAAGCCCGACGAACTCACCCTCTTCTGAAGTTCAGTGGAACCGAACGAGACCCTGGTCGAGCACGACACGGTCGCCGACCGACGTGATGAAAACGGCCTCGCCGGGCGAGGTGACCCACATTGAAATCGTCAGTTCTTCTCCTGCGATGACGGGAGATGCGAACCGTCCTTCGATGTGCGAAAAGCGCGAGGCATCGTTGTCGCACAGCGCGGACAGCAACGCGCGACCGGTGAATCCGTAGGTGCAGAGTCCGTGCAAAATCGGCTTGTCGAAGCCGCCCATTGCCGCAAACGTGGGATCGGAGTGCAGCGGATTGCGGTCACCCGACAACCGGTACACGTAGGCCTGATCGGAAGCAGTGCGGTACGACACACGATGATCGGCGGCCCGCGAGGGAGGCACGTTCTTGTCGCCACCGGGTCCACGGTCGCCACCCCAGCCACCTTCACCGCGGATGAACGCCGATGAGTTCAAGGTGAACATCGGCGAACCGTCCGATGCGTCGACGGCCGTCTGCTCGGTTGCCACCACGGCACCCTTGCCTTTGTCGTAGATGCCGGTGATCCGCGTGACCACGCGCGCCGAGCCCTCGACGGGCACCGGCTTGTGCAGCGTGACGGCTTGCTGGCCGTGCACCAGCATCGCGGGGTTGAAGCTGCCGATGTTGCGCATCGGTGAGCCCGGGTCTCGTGTGAGGATCACCGGGAACGTGGGGTACACCTGCTGGGGGATGATGTTGCCCGAAGCGTCCCGACTGTTCTCGGTACTGAAAGGCAGATCGGCAGCGCCTGCCCCGATGCCCACTGCGTAGAGCAGACAGTCCTTGCTGTCCCATGTTGCGATGAACGGCTCGCCCTGCGAACCCACTGCATCCGGATTGATCGGCATGTTCTTCCCCCTTCGAGTTGCGTTTGTGTGGTTCAGCGCGGCGACTGCGGCCAGGTGCCGTCTTCGCCGTTCATGCCCGCATTCGGACGCGCATTGGCGAGCAGTTCGGCAACGGCAGCTCCCAGCTGCGTCGGATCGGCGATCGGATCGCGACGTGGGCCGCGGTGCCATCCTTCGGCAATAGCAAGCGTCTGGCCACTGGCCTCGAAAACGCGTCCGGTGACGCCCTTCGACTCGGCCGACGCCAGCCAGGTCACGATCGGTGCAATCCACTTCGGAGAACGCATCTCGCGCTCTTCCTCGGTTTCCGGAGCGGGTCCGAGACCCTCGGTCATGCGCGTCAGTGCAACTGGCGCGACTGCGTTGACCGTGACGTCGTAGCGCGCGAGTTCGAGAGCGGCGATCACCGTGAACGCAGCGATTCCGGCCTTGGCAGCGCCGTAGTTGGTTTGTCCCGGATTGCCGTAGATGCCCGAGACCGACGTGGTGTTGATGATGCGACCGTCGACGGGCTGGCCCGCCTTGTGACGATCACGCCAATACTCGGCCGCGAAGTGAGCAGGGGCAAACGTTCCCTTCAGGTGCACCTGAATGACCGCGTCCCATTCGGCTTCGGTCATGTTGACGAGAGTGCGATCGCGGAGGATGCCCGCATTGTTCACCAGACCGTGGAGATCACCGAAAACGTCGACCGCAGTTTGGACGAGCTTGCGGGCTCCGTCCCACGACGAGATGTCGTCGCCGTTTGCAACGGCGCGGCCACCCATGGCTTCGATCTCGTTCACCACTTGTTGGGCGGGCGAAACGTCGCCTCCCGTACCGTCGACATTTCCACCAAGGTCATTCACGACGACGTCGGCGCCGTGACGAGCGAGGCTGAGGGCGTGCTCGCGGCCAATTCCGCGCCCCGCACCAGTGACGATGACCACACGGCCTTCACACAACTTCGACATCGATTCCCCCGGAATTCTCACGATTGGTGTGGTCGATCATACGACGGCGCACGAGGGGTCCTAGCCTCGTGCCGTGTCTGCACCGCGCGAGAACTCCCCCGTCGATGTGTTGATCGTCGGCGCCGGCCCGGCCGGCACGGCGGCAGCAAGCGTGCTCGCCCGAGCCGGACGCAACGTCGTCGTGGTCGACAAGGCGAGCTTCCCCCGCGACAAGTGTTGCGGAGACGGCCTCACCACCTTGGCGCTGCGCATGCTCGAACGAATCGGCTTCGATCCGGGAACGGTCGCCTCGTGGCAGAACGTTGGCTCGGCGTGGCTCCGTTCGCCTTCGGGCCGCGAGATCGAGGTTCCATTGCCGCAGGGTCGCGGGCAGTTCGCCGCGGTCGCCGCACGACTGCAGCTCGACAACGAGCTCGTCAAACACGCACGAAACGCCGGGGCCGACGTACGCGAAGACCACGGGTTCTCGCATCTCACGATGAACTATTCGGGGGGTCAACGCACGGCAACGGTCCACTTCGAGCACGGCGAATCAATCGAGGCCAAACACGTCATCGCGGCCGATGGCATGTGGTCACCGGTGCGCAAGGCCATGGGTGTCGGAGATGCGGGCTACCTCGGGGAATGGCACGCATTTCGTCAGTACGCCGACAACGTGACCGGCCCTGCCGCGCACCGTCTGTACGTGTGGTTCGAACCCGATCTCCTGCCCGGCTACGCGTGGTCGTTTCCGCTGTCCGACGGCCGGGTCAACGTCGGCTTCGGTGTTCTTCGCGACGGCAAGCGTCGCACCAAGGACATGAAGAAAGAGTGGGCCGACCTGTTGACGCGCCGGCACATCGTCGATGCGCTCGGCCCCGGATTCCGCATGATCGATCGTCACACCGCGTGGCCGATTCCGGCCGACATCACCTCGGCGGTGCTGTCGAGCGGCAACGTGCTCTTCGTCGGCGATGCGGCGCGCGCCACCGACACCCTGACGGGTGAAGGCATCGGCCAGGCGCTCGAAACAGGAATCCTCGCGGCCGAGGCGATCATTTCCGGAGGCGACGTCGCGCGCGCCTATGAAGCGGCGGTGAAGCGCAGCCTGTTTGCCGACCATCGCATGAGCCAGGTCCTCGGCAGAATGCTGAATTCGTCGTTCGTCACACGGGGTGCACTGCGGCTGGTTGCCACGAACGACTGGACCAGGCGCAACTTTGCGCGATGGATGTTCGAAGACGAACCCCGTGCCGCGATTTTCACTCCGCGCCGCTGGCACCGCAACTTCCTGAACCAAGACGGCGCCTACTGATGTAGTTTTGCGCCATGCGCACACGAATCACCGAACTCTTCGACATCGAGCACCCCGTCATGCTTGCGGGCATGGGTGGCGTGTCGTACAGCGAACTCGTCGGAGCAGTATCCGAGGCCGGTGGAATCGGAACCTTCGGTGCATCGACCATGAAGACGTCCGAACTCGTCGACGAGATGGCTCATGTGAAGACGATCACTTCCAAGCCCTTCGGTGTCGATCTGTTGACTGCCCTTCCGAGCCAGGTCGAAGAAGGCGTCCGCGCCGTCGTCGAAGGTGGCGCACGAATCTTCGTTGCGGGTCTCGGCGTGCCGCGCGACGCGATCGATTACCTGCACAAACACAACGTGCTCGTCGGCTCGATGTGCGGCAAGGTGCGCCATGCCGAATCGGCGGTTGCGAGCGGCTGCGACTTCGTCGTCGCACAGGGAACCGAGGGCGGTGGACACACGGGCACCGTCGCCACGATGGCCCTCATCCCGCAGGTCGTCGACGCAGTCGGCGACAAGGTTCCCGTCGTCGCCGCGGGTGGATTGTTCGACGGCCGCGGACTCGCGGCATCCCTTGCGCTCGGGGCCGACGCGGTGTGGATCGGTACGCGCTTCATTGCAACCCCAGAGGCACGCGCCGTGCGCGGATACAAGGAAACCCTCGTCGCCACGGCCGAGGACGGCACCGTGATTTCGCGTGGATTCACCGGCAAGACCTGCCGCGTCGTGCGCAACGACTGGACGAACCACTACGACCAACACCCCGAGGAACTGCTCAAGTTCCCGGATCAGGCGATTCACGCGATGAAGGAAGGCGCCAACCACCTCGGCGCACCGAGCGAGACCGTCGTCGACACGAACCGCGAGTTCATGCCGTGCGGACAGGGCGTGGGTGCAATCACCTCGCTCATTCCGGCGGCGCAGATCGTCCGCGACATCGTGGCCGAGGCCGAACGCGTTCTGCGCGGCTCGCAGCGTTACCTCTAGTGCTGAAACTACTGCGGTCGAACCGCGACATTCGCCTGCTGTTCTTCGCCCAGGTCGTGTCGTACCTGGGCGACTGGTTCACCTTTGTTGCGCTTGCCGGACTCGTCGATGACGCAACCGATTCGAAGTTCCTCGTGTCGCTCGTCTACGTGACGTTTTCCCTTCCGTCGTTCCTGGCCTCGCCGATCGCGGGGCCCGCAGCCGACAGGTACGACCGGCGCAAACTGCTCGTTGTCGTGTCGGTGGCACAGGCCGTGTGTGCGCTCGGACTGCTCGGTTCGTCGGGCGGACGAATCTGGATCGCGCTGGTTTCCCAGTCGCTGATTGCCGCACTCGCTGCGTTCATCGGGCCCGCAAGCAATGCGGCCATTCCCAACCTCGCCCGCGATGCCGAAGAGTTGAGCAAGGCGAATTCGCTGCTCGGCGCAACGTGGGGCGTGATGCTTGCGGTCGGCGCCGGTCTCGGCGGTCTCTTCGCACAATCGTTCGGCCGTTCGGCCGCCTTCGCCGCCGACGCAGTCAGCTTCGTCGTCGCCGGCCTGCTGTTTGCCGCAATCCGCCGCCCGATGCAGGAAGAACGCGCACCGAGCACGTCGTCGCGTCGCGTCAAGCCGCTTGCCGATATGCGCGAGGCAATGCATCTGGCCCGTCGCGACAGCGTGATCCTGGCCCTCGTTGCCTCGAAGATGACCTTCGCCATCGGGGCCGGAATCGTCAGCCAGCTCGCCGTTCTCGCTTCGGATGCGTTCCGCGCCGGTGACTCCGGGCGCGGACTGCTCATCGGCGCACGCGGAATCGGCTCGGGTCTCGGCCCGCTGCTCGGGGCACGCCTGGTCAAGGGAAACCTCGAACGATTGCTGCTGCTCTGCGGAGTCTCGGGACTGTTGTTCTCGGGCTTCTATCTCGGAGCATCGATCAGCCCGCACATAGCGATTGCCGCGATCTTCGTGGCGCTTGCCCACTTCGGTGGCGGTGCGCAATGGGTGCTCAGTTCCTACGGTCTGCAGATGCGCGCACCCGACGAGGTGCGCGGACGCGTACTCGCCGGCGACTTTGCAATCGTCACCCTGACGCTGTCGATCACGAGTGCAATCTCGGGCGTTGTGTCCGACGCCATCGGCGTTCGCGCCACGATGGCGGTGTTTGCAGTGGCCGCAGCGACGGCGGGAACCTTTTATCTCGTGCTGACGGCGCCGATCAGGCGGCATCTGCGCAGCGAGCCGCCGCGTCAATGAGCGCCTGAGCGCGCGTGTCACCCGCGAGATTCGCCGCAAGGGTGTTCATCGCGTAGCCGAAGGCCAGCTGGCGCCCGGGCTGCAGGAATGCAACCGAACCACCGAACCCCGGATGACCGAAGCTGCCGGCACCCGCGTACTGCGTGAAGATGCTGTGCATCATGAAACCCATCGAGAACACGGTCGGCATGATGAGGCACTTGTCGCCCTCATTGGCGGGCGTTTGGTTCGCTGTTGCCGCTTCGAGTGCGGCGTCGGACAACAGACGCACCCCGTTCATCGGTTGCTGAAGCGCGGCGTACATCGTTGCAAGCGAACGCGCATTGGTGGCACCTCCGGCAGCGGGAATCTGAGCCCGCAACACTTCGGGGCGGTTGAACAGACCCTCACCCGTCCACATTCCCGACAATGACAGGGCTTGGCCGCCGGGCGTATCGGGTCCCAGCATTCGCTCCATCAATTCACGCGCAGCCCTGGCTTCGTCGGATTCGGGGCCTTCGGCCTTCTTCGTCTTTTCCTGCATCAAGGGAGCCACACGGTGGTGCAAACGGTCAGGCAGACCGATGTGCAGGTCGACACCAAGCGGGCCGGCGATCTCTTCGTTCACGAACCGGCCGATGTCTCGACCGTCGACCCGGCGAACGAGTTCACCCACCAGCCAACCGAACGTGAGCGCGTGGTAGCCGTGGGCGGATCCCGGCGCCCACCGTGGTTTGGTGTCGGCCAACGCGCGCGCAATCCGTACGTCGTCGAGGATCTGGTCGAGCGGCAGCGTTTCATCGATCGTGTACAGGCCGGCACGGTGGGACACCAATTCCGCGACGGTCACGTTCTCTTTGCCGTGCACCGCAAACTCGGGCCAGTAGTGGGACACCGGTTGCGAGTAGTCGATGAGCCCGCGGTCGACGCACATCGCCAGCGCAGTGGCGGCAATGCCCTTCGTGGTGCTGAAGACGACCTGCAGATTGTCGTCGGAATAAGCAACGCTGCGATCTTCGTCGACCCATCCGGCGACGAGGTCGACAACGAGGCGGCCGCGATGAACGACCGCAACACTGCATCCCGTTTCACCCGTCGAGGCAAAGTTTGCCTCGACGGTCGAACGCACGGCCTCCCAGCCGGGTTCGCAGACGCCGGAGACGGGAACCGTGCTCATCGGGCCCGACTCAGATGCTGTCGACGATGTCGCGCAGCATCTCGATCTGGCGAACCGCATCGGGTCCGACAGGGTTGACGCTGAGCACGGTGACTCCGGCCTCTTTGAAGGCTGCGACCCGCTCGGCAATGAAGCCCTTGGGGCCCACCAGGTTGGTGAGCTCGAGCATCTCGGTCGGCACGTTGGCTGCTGCCTCTTCTTTTTTGCCGTCGAGATAGAGGTCCTGGATGATCTTGGCCTCGTCTTCGTAGCCGTACGAGCGGCAGATGTCGTTGTAGAAGTTCTTGCCACGTGCACCCATGCCACCGATGTACAGGGCGCTGTTCGGACGAACCATGTCGAGGATCTTCGACTTCTTGTCGCCGACGTTGTCGTCACCGATCGCCAGAATTCCGCCGGCGCCGATGTCGAGCGTTCCGAGCTCGGGGCTGCGCTTGGCGAGACCGGCCTTCAACTGCTTGCCCCACACCCGATCGAACTTCTCGGGAACGAACATGATCGGCAGCCAACCATTGGCCAATTCGGCCGTGGCCTCGACGCTGAGACCCTTGAGGCTCGCCCACCACACGGGGATGTCGGCACGCTTCGGGTGGTTGATCAGCTTCAACGGCTTGCCCAGACCCGTGCCCACACCGGCAGGCAGCGGGGCCTGCACGGTCTGGCCCTGATAGTTCAGCGGCTCGCGCTTCCACACCGTGCGGCAGACTTCGATGTATTCCTTGATGCGCTGCATCGGCTTTTCGTAGGGAACTCCGTGGAAACCCTCGACGACCTGCGGCCCCGATGCTCCGAGACCCAGGATGAAGCGACCGTCACTGACGTAGTCGCAGCCGGCGGCGGTCATGGCCATCAGTGCCGCGGTGCGCGAGTAGACGTTGACGATTCCGGTTCCGATTTCGACGCGGTTGGTGATGGCGGCGAGGTAACCGACCTGCGAGATCGCGTCGAAGCTGTAGGCCTCGGCGATCCAGACTTGGTCGAGGCCGGCTTTTTCAAGCTCGACAACGCGCTGTGCGGCTTCCTTGAACCCGCCGGCGTAGTTGATCATCATCGACAACTTCATGTTTCCCCCAGGAAAGTCAGGTCTGATGTTGCAACCCTACGGTGACTCGGGCCGAAGCGCCCAATTGAGATTGCCGGAACGAAAGCCGGCGAGATCGAGCGTCACGTACCGATAACCGACGGCCTCGAGAGTCGCGACGATTCGCTCGTGGTGGGCCGCCACGACGGGAAACATCGGTGGATCGATTTCGATGCGCACGGTGTCGCCTGCATGCCTGACGCGCAGGTTGCCGGGCGTGACGCCGGCCGCGGCGAGAACCTCGCGAAGGGCCGCTTCGGCCCGGTCGATTCGACCGAGAAGGCCAACGGTGACGGGGGTGCCGTACGGAACCCGGCTTGCCAGACACGCTGCCGCCGGCTTGTCCCAGGTTCGCAAACCCATCTCGCGGGAAATATCACGCACGTCGTTCTTCGTCAGGCCGGCCTCGACCATCGGAAACCGCGCGCCCTTTGCCTCGGCGGCCTGCTGTCCGGGTCGGTGGTCACCGAGATCGTCGAGGTTCACGCCGAGGACGATCGTCGCGCGATGGTTCTCGGCGATCGGGCCGAGTACGTCCATCAACTCGTCCTTGCAGTGGGAACACCTGTCGCCGGCGTTCGCAATGTAGGCCGGCCTTTGTGTCTCGTGGGTCTCGACGGGCAACCAATTGAGCTTCCACTCATCGGCCAACGCGCGGCAGTCGTCGGCCTCGGATTCGGCCAGCGATGCCGACACCGCGGTCACACACGTAACGCGCTGCGCCCCGAGAAGTCGGGTTGCGCGAGCAGCGAGAAAAGCCGAGTCCGCACCACCACTGAACGCCACCACCACATGGCTCATCCCGTTCAGAATGCCGTCGAGGGTTGTGCCCTTGTCAGAGAGACTCATTACGGGAACCATCGTGCCATTCGCCGACCACCGTGCGAAACTCATGATCCATGCAGCCGACGATTCAACGCAGCGAATTCCACACGGTTCGCGGGGATATCGACCTGCATTGCGTCGTCTGGGGCCCGGAATCAAACCGTGAGCGCACTCCCTTCCTCCTCGTTCACGGCCTTGCCTCCAATGCCCGCCTGTGGGACGGCGTTGCACGTCATCTCACCGAGCTCGGCCACACCGTCGTTGCGGTCGACCAGCGCGGGCATGGGGCCAGCTCGAAGCCCGACACCGGATTCGACATGGCAACGGTGGCCGATGACCTTGCGCTTCTGATCGGCTCACTCGGGTTCAATCGCCCCGTCGTCGCTGGTCAATCGTGGGGCGCCAACGTGGTGATCGAACTGGCCCACCGCTCGCCTGAATCAGTTCGTGGGGTCGTCGCGGTCGACGGCGGAACGATTCACCTGCGTCGCCACTTCCCCGACTGGAGCGACTGCGAGACACAACTCGCACCGCCACGACTCACGGGCATGGCACACAGTCGGCTCGAGTCGGCGATACGCGCATCGCATCCGGACTGGCCCGAGGAGGGCATCGCAGGAGCGATGGCCAACATGGAACTGCTACCCGACGGCACGATCAGGCCCTGGCTTTCGCGTGAGCGGCACATGAAGATCCTGCGTGGGTTGTGGGAGCACGAGCCCGAATCACTGTTCCCCGACATCAACGTGCCGGTGATGTTCATGCCCGCAGTCTCCGAAAACGACGGCAACACCCGTGGCTGGGCCTCCGACAAACGCGATGCCGTCGAACGTGCGCTGCGGTTGGCACCGCGCGCAAAGGTGTCGTGGTATCACGGCGCCGACCACGACCTCCATGCCCAACATCCACGTCGCGTGGCGCAAGAATTGCACGAAGAAACCCAAGGTGGACTGTTTTCATGACTTCACTTCCCCGCATCCTCACGATCATGGGCTCGGGCGAAACCGCACCGACAATGGTGAAGGTCCACCGCGAACTTGTTGCGCGACTGGGCAACGCCAGCGCGGTTCTCCTCGACACGCCGTACGGCTTTCAGGAAAACGCCCCCGAACTTGCTTCGCGCGCGGTCGAGTATTTCAAGACCAGCGTCAACACCACCATCACACCCGCCGGCCTCGGACGCATCGACGGAGCCGACCCGATGTCGCTGCAACACGGCTTGAATCTGCTCGCTGATGCCAACTACGTCTTCGCCGGCCCGGGCTCACCCACGTACGCACTGCGTCAGTGGAAGGGCACCACGATTCCCGAGATGCTGCACACAAAAATTCGCAATGGCGGTGCCGTCACCTTCGCGTCCGCTGCGGCGTTGACCCTGGGCAGTCGCACTGTTCCGGTGTACGAGGTGTACAAGTGCGGCGAGGATCCGTATTGGCTCGAAGGCCTCAACCTTCTCGGTGATCTCGGCATCCCCGCCGTCGTCATTCCCCACTACAACAATGCCGAGGGCGGCCATCACGACACCCGTTTCTGCTACCTCGGCGAGAGGCGCCTCGTCACCCTCGAACGCGAATTGTCGGCGGCCGAGTACGTGCTCGGCGTCGACGAACACACCGGCCTCGTCATCGACTTCGACTCGGCGTCGGCGCGTGTCGTCGGAAACGGTGTCGTCACCCTCCGGGTCGACGGCGACTCACGCACCTTTGCATCCGGCGAAACGATTCCCCTTTCGGTTCTGCAGGATCCCCGCAACGGTCACGCCGTCGCGGCAACGTCCGGGCCCGTCACTGCTCAACCGGTTGTCGACGCACCGCAGGCTGCAGTGCCCGATTCATTGCGTGGTGCGGCCGAACAGCGCAAGCGCGAATTCGACGACGCCCTTGCCGCACACGACTCCACGGCGGCCACGCGAGCGGTGCTCGACCTCGAGACCGATATTCGACACTGGTCGGCCGACACCCTGACGGGAACCGAGGGGGACTTCGCCCGCGACACCTTCCGCGGAATGATTCTGAAGCTCGGCGAGTCGGCTGCTGCAGGCCTGGGTGATCCACGGGAGTTTGCCGCTCCCTATGTCGAGGCAATTCTCGAGATTCGTCGCATCGTGCGTGCGGAAAAGCGTTACGACCTCTCGGACATCATCCGCGACGCACTTGCGGGCGCCAGGGTCGAGGTTCGCGACACCCCGGCGGGTGTCGAGTGGATTCTACAGGTGCCCTAGCGCCGCGACGCGACGTTTGCCACGAAGACCCGAGGCGAAGTACACACCGCTGAATGCGGTTGCACAGACGATAATGATCATTGCCGCAGCCGATGTGTTCGTGTGGTACGCCAGGTTCATTCCGAGGAATGCACCGGCACTTCCGATGAGGGGCGACAACCACAGCATCCTTGCAAAGCGGTTCGTCAACATTCGCGCGGTTGCCGCGGGAATGACGAGCAGGGCCGAGATGAGCAGCGTCCCGATGACGCGCATCGTGACGAGGATGGTCAGCGACAACATCACCATGAGAAGTGCCTCCATCACAGACACCTTGACTCCCGACACCGAGGCGACCTCGGGGTCGAACGTGGAAAAAAGGAACTTGCGGTAACCGACAACGATGACGGCAACGGCAAGAAGGCCCACCACGATGACGGCGACGATGTCTACGGTCTTCACGCCGAGAACACTTCCGAACAGCACGGCTTCGATGCTGCGCTTGGCCTGACCGTAGCGGTTCAGCAGCGCAAGGCCCACCGCGAACGATGCCGTGGTGACCACGCCGATTGCGGCATCGGCGCCCAGAATTCGACGTCGCGAGATGCGGCCGATCAAGACTCCCGATGCGATACCCCAAATGCCGGCACCGATGAAGTAGTTGAAGTTCATGACCGCCGATGCGGCTGCCCCGCCGAAAACGGCGTGCGAGAGTCCGTGGCCGATGTACGACATGCCGCGCAGCACGACGAACACACCCAGCAAACCACACAGCGCTCCTGCCGCGATGGCGACGATCGTGCCGTTGCGGAAGAACTCGAATCCGTAAGGCTCGAACAGGTCGGCCGCAAGGGCCGCGGACATTTTCAGACCGCCCGGGGACGGAACGGTTTGATGACCGCGCCATCGGCATGATCGAGAACAATCGGCATACCGCCGTGTTCGAGAACGTGCATCGGTGCGCCGTAAAGGCGTTCGAGCACGTCGGGCACCAGCACCTCGCGGGGCGAACCATCGGCAATGACCTCGCGGTTCAGGCACACGAGACGCGGAAGGTGCGCCGCGAGTCCGTTCAGGTCGTGCGTCGTCAGCAGCACCGAAATGCCCTGTTCGTGCAGGTCCGCCAAGAGGTGCAGTACCTCGTGACGAGTCCGTACGTCGACGCCCGATGTCGGTTCGTCGAGAACCAGGAGATCGGGCTTGTGGAACAGTGCGCGCGCAACGAAGACGCGCTGCTGCTGGCCGCCCGAGAGTTCTCGGATGTGGCGATTCGACAGCCCGCCGAGACCGAGGCGATCGAGCGTCTCGAGTGCGGCCTCGCGCTCGGCCGCAGTGATGCGGGGCAACAATCGACGGGGGGACCGCGTCATCACCATGACCTCGAGAACCGTGACCGGAAAATTCCAGTCGACCGACTCGACCTGCGGGACGTAACCGAGACGCGTCCCCTTGACGGTTGCCACCTCGCCGTGCGCGGGCTTGACCATGCCAAGGATCGCGCGCAACAAGGTGGTCTTGCCAGATCCCGAGGGTCCGACGATGCCAACGAACTCGCCGCGCTCGACACTGAACGTCACATCGCTTACGACGACGTTGTCGCCGTACGCGCACGACAGGTGATGACACGACGCAAGGACGTCGCTTGGTGCAACTTTCAGATTCACTGCGGGTAGGTCGCCTTGTCCGTCGAGACGTCGGAGACGTCGAGTGCCTTCAGTGCCGAGGCATCTCCGCCCAGCGCTTCGATCATCGTCACGTAGTTGAACCGCATCAGACCCATCCACGTGTGGTCGACGTCGCCGGGTTCGCCCAGCAGATCGTCGTCGCGCAGAACGTCGATGTAAGTCACTCCTGCTTCCTTGCCGATCTGCTCGAGCACCGGCGACGGGAACACTTCACTGCCGAAGACGGCCTTGACGCCCTCTTCCTTGACCTGGGTGATCAGGTCGGCGATTTCCTTGGGTGTCGGCTCTTCGAACGACGATGGCTGAATGGCACCAACCACGCTCCAGTCGTACTCCTTTGCGAAGTAGGCGTAGGCGTCGTGGTAGGTCACGAGCTTTCGCACCTCGACACCCAACGTCTCACTGGCGGTGCGTACCGCAACGTCGAGCTCGTCGATCTTCGTCGAGAACTTCGCGAGATTCGCTTCGTATGTACCGGCATTTGCCGGATCACGCTCGGAGAGCGCCTCGGCAACGACCCTCGCGTAGTCCTTCACCATCGGCGGGTTGGTCCACAGGTGCGGGTTCGGCTTGCCGCCCTCTTCGGGGAACGAGAAGTCGAAGATCCATTGATCTTCGGGAAGAATTTCGGTGCCGAGTTCGCAGATCGTCGCGCCATCGGTCAGGTTGGCAAGCGCAAGATCTTTCGTCGGCTCTTCGAGAACAAGACCGTTGATGAAGATGATGTCGGCTTCCTCGAGAGTCTTTGCGGCGCTCGGCGGCGGCTCGAACGTGTGCGAGTTGGTGCCCTCGGGAACCAGACCCTCGATCACCGCGTTGGTATCACCCGCGATGTTGGCGACGATGTTTGTGATCGGCGCAACCGTGG
>CAZKVD010000024.1:0-19611 GCA_964556145.1 uncultured Bifidobacterium sp.
GCAAGCCCTCGCTTGGCTCGGGCTTGAGCAATCTCTTCTATGTCGGGGACGGCGATGAAGGCTTCGTTCGGGCCCGGGCCCCAGGCTTCGACGGGTGCGGGCGCGTCGGGTGAACCCCAGTCGGTACGGCGCACGTTGGCGGCCCACTGCTCGTCGTCGTTGATGTGGTCCATGTCGGCGAAGAACTCGAACATGTTGCCCGCCGGGTCACGCATGTACCAATACAGGTTCGAGCCGAGCAGATGGCGCCCGACTCCGATGATGTGCGAGTCGGGGTTTTCCTTCATCACCGCGGTGCCGTTTTCACCGATGGCATCGAAGTCGTCGACCTCGAGTGCGTAGTGGTTCAGGTAACCGACGCGCGAGCGGTGGATGAGCAGGTTGTGGTGGTCGGTCTCGACGCGGCCGAAGGTGCCGTTGGCACCGACGAACTGGTCGCTGATGCGAAAGCCGAGGCCCTCGAAGTAGAACGCGGTCGACTTTTCGATTTGTGGCGAGCCGAGAACCACGTGGCCGAGCCGACGTGGTGGACGACGGCGTGACGGGTCGAGCGACGATGCGCGTTCGTTCCAGCGTGTGCGTTCGCTCGGTCGGTTGCGGGCGCGCACACCGCGGTCTTGCGGAGGCTCGGGTGCGCCGACGTCGATGCGAATCGAGTGGCCGAGCACGGGGTCGGTGCAGTCGAGCGTGGTCGACGTGGTGCGCGCAGCAACGCCGAGGGACTCGAGACGCTTGGCGATGTCTGCGATGTCGCTTTCGGCTGCACACGAGAAGTGCATGGCTGACAGGTGGCGGTGATCGCTTTCCTTGATGGTGAAGACAAGAGAGCGATCGGTGGTTCCGTACTGGCCGTCGGTGGTGCGAACGAGGCCGTGTCGTTCCCAGAACGCGCCGAGCTCGGCCGGGTTTTTGACGCTGAGTTCGATGTCGAGGAAACCGTTCAGCGCCATGGCTAGGCCTTCTTTGAGAGCGGCAGATTGTGGTCGGACACGCGCCTGCAGTTGTTGACCATGGTGCCGATTCCATCGATGATCGTGGTGACGACATCGCCGTCGCGCAGCAACTTCTTTTGTGCCGCGCCGACGCCTGCGGGTGTTCCGGTGAAGATGACGTCGCCGGTGTTCAGTGTGGTGATGTGCGACAGGTATTCGATGAGGAATGGAATGCCGAAGATCAGATTGGCCGAGGTGTCGTTCTGGCGTTCTTCGCCGTTGACGAGGCACTTGATGGCAATGACGTCGCGGTTGGGCAGTGCGTCGGGTGACACTGCAACCGGGCCGATGGGGCCGAAGGTGTCGAACGACTTTCCGAGATCGAAGTGCGGTGGCTTGCTGGCCATCTGCACGGGGCGATCGGAGACGTCCTGGCCGGCGGTGATGGCGAACACGTGGTTCCACGCGTCGGCCTGCGAGATGTCCTTGCCACCCTTGCCGATGATGACCACGATTTCGCCCTCGTAGTCGACACGGTCGCTGCGCAATTCGATCGTCGAGTTCGGTGCGCAGATGCACGACGAGAACTTGGCGAACACGACCGGATTGTCGGGGACTTCCATGTTCGATTCGGCGGCGTGTGTCTTGTAGTTCAAGCCGATGCCGAACACCTTTTGCGGTGTGGGTGACGGTGCGCCGAGTTTCGCGGGGTCGACCTTGCCTTCAGGCGTGCGGCCCGCAGTTTTCTTCTGCAGGTCGTGGAGCTTGTCGCTGTGTGCGAGGGCGGCCGCGGGGTCGGACGGTACCGAGCCGGCGCTCAAGGCTTCGAGGTCGTGGTAATTGTCGCCGTCGACCAGGACTGCGCGACCCGCATGGTTTGCAAACGTGAATGCCATGGCTTGTTCTTGCCCCTTCGTCAATTACTAGACGAATGACAATATAACCAATTGCGAATGCGTGGATTCCCTTGCGGGGGCGTCGTCAGAGCTTCGAGTCCTGCTTGAGCGCGGTGTCGATGCTGAGGGCCGCTGCGACGACGAGCGAGGCCAGCGGCTGGCTGAGTTCCTCGTGGATGTTCACGATGTAGTTGTCGGCGGTGGTGAACACGGCGCGGGCGAGGCCGGCGAACTTTTTCGTCACGCGTGCAACTTCGCGGCCGTCGGAGTTTTCGATGGCGAAGTCCCATGCGCGCCAGTTCTCGGCCTTGATGGCGCCGACCTTGCGCCCGCCGATCTCGAGCGCAAAGTTGATCTTGCCGAACACGTTTTCCTGAACGATGCGGCCGAGTTCGTTACCCGATGCATCGCCGACGATGACCGTGCTCTTGAAGACCTTTGCCGGGCGGGTGAGTGTGAGGACCACTGCACCGGTGGCGTCGGTGATTTCGAGTTTGTGCGTGAGGAACTGGTCGACCGACGAGACCATGCGAAGGATCTTTTTTGCGGTGGACTGGCCCACCTGGGTGACGTGGGCGACAACGTTGCCGTCGGCGTCGGACACCGAGTACTGGTTGGTGAGCTCGATCAGCTTTGCCTTTTGGCTGACGACGAGAACGCGTTGCGCGAAGAGTGGCGAGGTGCTCATTGCGTACGACCGCGCTGCATGATCTTGTCGCGGCGTTCGGCAACGGCATCGGCACTGAATTCGCGCTTGCGCCATGCGATCGACTCGGCTGCTTCGGCTGCCCACGCGTCTTTGTCGGTGGTGGTCAGTGCGTAGGTGTTGCGGATTGCGCGAACACCGGCCTGGTCGGCACCAATGATGTCGAGGGCGATCTTGCGCGTGAAGGGGATGAGCTCGGCATGCGGCACGACGTGGTTGACGAGGCCGAGTTCCTTGGCTTCGTGTGCATCGATGAAGTTGCCGGTGAAACTCATTTCACGTGCGCGACGAACGCCGATGGCCTGGGGGAGAAGAACCGAGAGACCCCAACCGGGCTGCACGCCGACCCGGGCGTGGGTGTCACCGAACTTGGCGTTTTCAGATGCGATGAGAAAGTCGCAGTTGAGGGCGAGTTCGAAACCGCCGGTGACCGCGACACCATTGATGGCACCGATGAGGGGCTTTGACAGCTTGGGGAAGGGTCCGCGGACGCCATCGGCATTGGGTGAGCCGTCGGCACCGGTACCACCGAGCAGGTTGCTCGACGGGTCGCCGAGTTCCTTCAGGTCGAGTCCCGCGGTGAATGCAGGGTCGGCGCCGGTGAGGATGATGACGTCGACGTCGTCGTTTGCGTCGGCGGCCTTCATGTTTTCCGCAAGCAGGCGCAGCACTTCGCTGCTGAGGGCGTTGCGTGCGCCGGGCCGATTGATGGTGATCGTTGCGATGCGTTCGGAGATGTCGAGAAGAACGACCGAATCATTGGACTGCGTCATGCAGTCATGCTTGCAGGTCGGGTGTCTCGGGCGGAAAGTAGGAGAACGCCATGTCGCCCAACTTGACCAGGGTCGAGGCGATCCAGCCACCGAGGGTGCCGAAGTGGTCGTCGAGGATGGTGCTCGACCCGTCGGCGAGTGTTTCCTCGGACAGGTCGTACAAGCCTTCGTAGGTGACCTCGAGCGCGTACTCGGTGCGATTGGCTGTGTCGAGTGCGTGGCTGATTTCGGTGGCCAAACTGGCGCGCTCCATGGCGGCGTTGCCGATGGTGGGACTGGTGGCGGGGGCGAGAGTGAGAACCTTCGCGTGGTCGGGCATCGATGACATGCGTTGTGCGCGGAAGACGATTTCAATTTCGATCGCGGGAAGCTCGACAAGGGTCTCTTCCAGGTACCAACGTCGGTACATGGCCTGACTCCACGACGGCCAATCGAGGGTGATGTGGGCAACGACGCGCGGGGGCGAGCCCTCACCCGGCAGGCCGTAGCTGGTTTCCCACGTGAGATCGCCGAGCAGCACGTCGGACTGGAAGTGTTCCTCGAAGGCCTGGCGTTCGAGGAATGCACCCTCGAAGGCCTCGCGCAACGCGCCGATGGCGTCGGTAAAAACGTGGTCCAACATCCCGACCGAAGCGTAGCGATTGGATGCTGGCAGACTGTCTGCCATGAGTCTCGTTCTTCTCGACAAGTCCGATGGCGTCGGCACCATCACGCTGAACAACCCCGGCGAACGCAACACGCTCACCGCTCCGATGGTCGCCGAGATCATTGCCGCGATGGACGACATCGAAGCCGACGAATCGATTGGTGCGGTTGTCGTCACCGGTGCTGCGCCCGCGTTCTGCGCCGGTGCGAACCTCGGCAATCTTGCCGAAGCGACGGGCGAGAGCCTGAAGAACATCTACGAGGGTTTCCTGCGCATCGCCTACAGCCCACTGCCCACGTTGGCTGCGGTGAACGGCGCGGCGGTTGGCGCGGGCATGAACCTGGCGCTTGGTTGCGACGTGCGCGTTGCTGCGCGCCGTGCAAAGTTCGACACGCGCTTCCTGCAAATCGGCATTCACCCCGGTGGAGGCCACACGTGGATGCTGCGCCGCATTGCGGGACCGCAGGCTGCGATGGCAACCGTCATCTTCGGCGACATTCTCGATGGTGCCGAGGCCGAGCGCATCGGCCTTGCGTGGAAGTGCGTCGACGACGACCAACTTGCCAACGTTGCACACGAAATGGCGGCTCGTGCTGCGTCGCGTCCGCGCGAACTGCTGAAGGTCACCAAGCGCACCATTCAAGACATGGCCCACGTGTCGGAGCACCCGGCTGCAGTCGAGCGCGAGCTCGACCCGCAGGTGTGGAGCACGCGCCAGCCGTGGTTTGCCGAGATGCTTGCCGCGTTGCAGGCCAAGATCACCAAGAAGTAGCCGACGACGTGAGACGTGTTTCCGCAGCCATTGTCTGCGGTGTGGTGTTGTCGTTGTTCGCACCCGCCGCGGTGCGTGCAAGCGATGCTCTTGTCGCGGCAAGTGTCGTGCGCGAACGGATGTCGTCGTACATCGTGATCGTGGCGTCGCGCGACGACATCGATGCAGTGGCGGCCGAGGTGGTGGCCGGCGGGGGAGTCGTCACGTCGCTGTACCGATATGCGCTCGGGGGGTTCGCCGCAAGATTGACCGACTCGCAGGTGACGGCGTTGATGGGCGATACGCGAATCAGCGGCATCTCGCGCAACAAGCGCGTGCGAAAGCGCGTGACGGCGCCCGCGGCGCAGGCCGACGTGCTGTACCAACTCGACCGCATCGACCAGCGTGCGTTGCCCCTCGACGGTGTTTATGCACCGCCGGCCACGGGCGAAGGCGTACAGATCTACATGATCGACACCGGCGTTCGTGCGACGCACGTCGATCTGGCGGGCCGAGTCATTCACGGAATCGACGTCGTGGGTGTCGACGAGCGCGGGGTGCCCGCGATTCCGGCCGACGACTGCGACGGACACGGTACGCACACCGCAGCATTGGCGGCGGGTACCGAATACGGCGTGGCGAAAAAGGCCACCGTCGTGGCGGTGCGGGTGCTCGACTGTTACGGCGAAGGTGACGTGGAAAGTGTCATCAAGGGAATCGATTGGGTGATCAAGCACCATCGCTCGGGCAGCCTTGCTGCGGCGAACCTCAGCCTGGGCGTCGATGCCGACGACGATTCGCGACCGATGGACCTCGCCGTCATCGACCTTGCAAAGGACGGAATCGTTCCGGTGACCGCTGCGGGTAACAAGGGCCAGGATGCGTGTGACGTGTCACCCGGCCACACACCCGAGGCGTTGAACGTCGGTGCAACCGACCAAACCGATGCCCGTCTTGCGATGTCGCTCGGAACGTCGAGCTACGGCGCGTGCATCGATCTGTTCGGGCCCGGCGTGCGTATCTTGTCGGCGGGCATCGCCAGCGACACCGACGAACAGACGCTGACGGGAACGTCGATGGCATCGCCGTTGGTGGCCGGCTACGTGGCCCTGATCGGCGAGGCCGACCCAACCGCCTGTCCGTCGGCGGTGCACGACGCGGTGACCGACCGTGCCACGAAGGACGTCGTCAAGAGTCCGGGTGCCGGTTCGCCGAATCTGTTGCTGAATGTCAGCGATGTCTCGGCGGTGGGTGCCGCCGCGCCGGGCACACCGAGTGCGCTCGTGTCGAGCCCACTCGCCGACGGCATCGTGGTGTCATGGGACCCGGGTTGCGATGGCGGCGCGACAAGTGGTGTGTCGCAGGTGCGCGTGTACCGCGACAAGAACGACACCCCGATGCGTACCGTCACGGTGCGTTCCGGTGCACGCGTCGTCGTGCGGGGTCTTGATTCCGACTCCAGCTACCGGGTCAGCGTGAAGCGCCGCACCGTCAACGGTGTCAGCGAGTGGTCGGAGAAGTCGGTTCCCGTGCGACCGACAGGGTTGACCACGGGCGGCAAGGTGCGCACGTCGTCGTTGGCGTATTCAACCGAAGCCAAGGTGCGCGGACACTGGACCATCGATGAAACGAACAAATGGAATTGCCGGGTGACCGGAGGCCGGATTCTGTTCCTGCGTTCCGGCTCGTGTGACGTCACGGTGACCCCGGCGTACACGAACGTCGGTGTGACGCGCTCGTTCACGCCGGGCGAGGGTCGTGCGCCGGAGGCCAGCGGATCGGGCAGGCGTCTGGTGTACGACCGCAGCTCGCGTCGTCTCTATGCAATCGATGCCGACAACCACGTGGTGCGCAGCACGACAGTTGTTTCGCCTGAGTCGGCACCGGTAACGGGGCGTTACAAACTTGCGCGCACCGCCGACGGATTCGCGGCTCGTTCGGGTGATCGTGTGGTCGAATTCCGTGGCATTGTCGAAGAGTTCGGCCCCGAAGCCCTTGGAACAACGGCGTCCGTGGCCGGCATGTGGATGGCTCCGCCCGACACCGTGCCGTTCCGCAAGTTTGTGACGGCCACGAAACTACTCGTCATCATTCCGTGACTTTTTGCGAATGATGACGTTCGCACACCACGGGCGCGAACGTCGGGTGTATGTTGCGAATCGAGGAGCGTTATCTCCGGATTCTCTTTGAAAGGAGACCCGATGAGCAAGCGTCATCGCAGTCAAGAAACTGCCCCGCCTCCGCGCGTCGAATTACGCGCCCACGCCCACAACGAGCGTCACCGAATGCATTCTGAATTGCATACGGTTGCCGGTCTTGTGAGCAACGGCGTCGAGCCCGACGACGTCGACGAACCGGGCCAGGCCTGGCGCGTCGAAGCGCACCACGACAAGGAGCGTGCGCTGAACAAGCGTGGTCGTGCCGCGGTGCGGCACTGGAAGACCAAAGAGTGGAAACGTCGTTCGGTGTTGCGCAAACAGCGCGCCGTGGCGCTTCGCCGTCTCGCTGACTGACCCGCGCGTTTGCGCTGATCAGGCCTTGCCCGCCGCAAGCCATGCGGCGGTGAGTTCGCTTCGTCGGCACAACCATTCTTCAACGGTCACCGCAAAGCGGTAGTGGTCTTCCCACACGCCGTTGATTTCCAGGAACCGTTCGGCGAGGCCCTCGTTGCGAAGGCCGAGTTTTTCGACAACGCGCAGGCTGTTGCTGTTGCGCGGGATGATGCACACTTCGAGACGGTGCAGGTGCAGTTCGTCGAAGGCGAACTTGATCAACACGGCAACGGCCTCGGCGACGTAACCGTGGCCGGCACGACGTTGGTCGATCCAGTAGCCGATGGTTCCCGTTTGCATCGCGCCGCGCACCACGTTGTTCAGGTTTACCTCGCCGCAGAATTGATTGTCGACGAACAGCCCGAATGCGTACGAGGTTCCCGTTTGGCGTTCGCGGTCGCGGATGTTGCAGCGTGCGGCAAAAATGTCGCGGTCGTTTGCGGGGTCGGGCTGGGTGATGGGGCGAAGCGGCTCCCACTTCAGCAACCAATCGGCATTGCGCCTGCGGCACTCGGACCACGACGAGAAGTCCTGCGCGTTGAGCGGCCGCAGCACGATGCGCTTGCCGTACAGGCGAAACCCCGGTGCACCGACGCCACTAGTGTTGGCGGGGTGGGCAGCGTTGCCCGTGAGCGGTTTTCCGGCGTTCATGAACCGAAGAAGTCTCGCAGAACGTCGGGCAGGGTGGCGCCCGAGCGCAGTCGTGCATTGTGTTGCCGCGCGACAACGGCAACGCCGTCGGCAAGGGCGGTGGTCGACACGGTGATGGCCGGCTGCTGCAGTTTGCGCAGGACGGCCACGAGGACACAGCAACCGCCGACGATGATGTCGGCGCGATCGGGGTGCAGCCCCGGGTTGTGAACGCGATCGGCCAATTTCTCGGTGGCCAACGTGCGGAACACGTCCTCAGCGGCGTCCTTGGTGAGTTCCATGCCGTGCAGTGTTGCGGCATCGAATTCGTGGAGGCCGAGCTCGACCATCGCAATTGTGACGACGGTTCCGGCCACGCCGATGAGGTGATCGCAGAATTCGAGTTCAGGAATCTCGCGCATGATGTCGTCGACTTCATCGACGACGGCACCGATGGCGTTGGTCAATTCTTCGGGTCGTGGGGGGTCGTGAGCGAGGATCGTTTCGGTCAGGTTGCGTGCCCCGTAGGGGATGCTGACGACGCGCGGGATGCCGCCGGGCGCGCCGATGCTGAACTCGGTTGATCCACCGCCGATGTCGACAACGGTGATCGGCTGGGTTCCAATGACATGACCAAGGTTGCGCTGAGCGCCGATGAAGGCGAGCGATCCCTCGGTGATGCCATCGATGACGTCGACGCCGAAGCCGAGTGCGCGCTGCGCGGCTTCGATGAACGGCGCAGAGTTGTTGGCCGAGCGCACCGCTGCGGTTGCAACCGCGTGTGCGTTGGTGACGCCGTGCGTGTCGAGGATGTGTCGGATCTCGTTCAGTCGTTCGATCGTGTCCGCGATTGATTCCTCGGCAAGGACGCCCGTGTCGGCAACACCGGTTCCCAGGCGCGTGACGATGCTGTCGCGGTGCAACACGTTGTCGCCGTCGAGGACCAGCAGCTTCACGGAGTTGCTGCCGATGTCGACGACGCCGATCTTTTCCGATGTGGCGTGATCAGACATGACGTAACTCCGGTGCGTAGTCGATGCGTCGTGCCACCCATTCGCCAACCGGGTCGTCGCCGCCGGCCAGCCACCATGCGAAGTGCGCATGCAGGCACTTGACGCCCTTGCGTGTGCCTGCGACTCCCGCCGACGGGGCGGGTCCGGTGTGTCCGGTGGGCAGTGCTGCGCTGCGCAGTTTGCCGTAGGCGTCGTGGGTGGTTTCGAGAACATGTGGGTCGACCTCGGCCTCGGCCTGGTCGACGCCCCCGGCGGCCTCGAGGCGCGAGACCGCGGTGTATTCGGCCTTGCCGACGAGCCAGAAGAGCGTCGGCATCGGTGTTCCGTCGGCCAACAACGGCGCATTCCGTACGACTACCGGATCGCCGTCGGCTCGTCGAACGACCACGTCGAAGTCGCCCTGCGGCGCACGACCCAAGAGTTCAGTCACGCGGTCGATGTCGGCCTGTGTGGCCATGTCGGTTGACCCGGTTGTCAGCTGATTGCGATCAGAGGATCGCGATGAGCAGGAGTACGAGAACGGCAATACCGGCAACCACGGGCAGCGCGCGCTTCAGCATCGGCGCACCGGCGGTTTCGAGCAGGTTGATCGGTGCGGCCTCGGGGCCGTCGATCTTGCGCACGACCGGCTGGCCGGCGTCGGTTGTTGCTGCGGGGGCCGGCGCTGGTTCTGCAGCGGCGGCGGGTTCGCTGGCGATGAGGTTGTTCAGGTTGTCGGAGAACTGTGCGAGCAACTTGTCGCTGACGTCGGCGAGTGCGCCGCGTCCGAACTGTGCAACCTTGCCCGTGATCGACAGATCGGTGTTCACATTGACCTGTGTGGAGTTGGCGTCGATGGCAGTGAGCTGTGCGGTGATGACCGCCGATGCATTGCCCTTGCCTCCGGTGTCGCGACCCTCGCCCTTCAGCACGACCTTGTAGTTGGTGTCGTCCTTTTCAACGAACGATGCCTGGCCCTTGAACTGCGCCTGAATCGGGCCGACCTTGACCTTGACCGCTCCGCGGTACGTTTCGCCCTCGACTTCCTGCAGCTGTGCGCCGGGAAGGCAGGGGGCGATGCGCTCGACGTTGGTGAGGACGTTCCACGCCTCGGCGATGGCAACGGGGACGGTGAAGGTGTGATTCAGGGGTTCCATGTGTGGAGATCCTCGAGGGTGTCGATGTCTGCGGGGGTTCCCGTGCAGGGTACTTCCTCGACCAGTTCGGGGCGACGCGAGATCAAGTGACGTGCGCCGAAGTCGCCGGTTTTCGGCAGTTCATCCCACGCTTGGCGTCGAATGAGGGCAGGCGTGCGGGTGGGCGAGTTGGGGTAGGTCGCCACGGCGATCGTCGCGGTGGATGTGGCGACGGCGTGCCATGCGCCGGGGTCGATGAAGGGCTGGTCGCCCAGGCCCACAATCACGGCGTCGGCGCCGAGTTCCCGTGCAGCGACAATGCCCGCCTGAAGCGAGCCCGCTTGGCCCTCGGACCACGCCGGATTGTCGACAATCGTCACGTCGTGGGGGAGCGGATCGAGCGAAACGGCGCCCGACACAACGATGACATGGTCGATCGGGGCTCCCTCGGCGATGGCCGCGCGCACGGCGCCGACCGAGTGGTCGATGACTCGGGCCCCGCGCAATGGAGAAAGAAGTTTGTGGCTCGTGCCCGTGAAGCGGGTTCCACCCCCTGCAGCAAGGATGAGAGCAACGATCACGGCTCCAGCCTGCCCCGAATTTGCCGCGAGCTCCACCCGACATCGGTAGTTTTGTCCCGATGGAGGGCAGGCAGGGGCACCGGCCGCGGCGTCGCGGCATTGTGGGTTTCGTCGTTGCCGCCTGCACCGTTGCCGGCATCGGTTTCGCGTCTCCCGTCGGCGCGGGCCGCGCCGCCGAGGGTCGCGTTCCCGGGGGTCGGGGTGCGGTCATTGTTCCTCCGTCGGTGGTGCACACCTCGTGGCGCTCGCCCGAGATGATGACCAAGGATGCATTGCCACGTCACGACGTGCTGCGAGACAAGGCAGTCGATGCGCTGGCCGCTTACGAGAACTTCATCGCCTCTCGTGATCCGCGCGTGGCCGATCGCTACCAGCGTGCGCTTGCGGTTGTCGTGTCGATCGTTGCAGCGCGCACGTTCGTCTCGCGAAGCGAAATGTTCGAGGCCTGGCAATCGGCATCGCTGCGTCACCAGAAGGCAATTCTCGTCGGCATGACGACGCTCGGCACCGGATACCTGTTCGGTTCGGACAATCCGAAGAAGGGTCTCGACTGCTCGGGTCTCGTTGCTTATGCGTGGGCAAAGGCCGGCGTTGCCTTGCCGATGAAGTCGGATCGTCAGCTCGACCATGGTCGTGCAGTCGAACGGTCGCAGGCACACGCCGGCGACATCGTTGGTTATCCCGGACACTCGATGATCTATCTCGGTGTCGGCGACATCGTGTTGCATTCGGCGCGGCCCAACATGGGCGTGCGAGTCGGGCCGATCAACTGGAAAGAATCGCCGAACGTCCGCTTTGCCGATCCGTCACCGGCCGATTGATTCGCCTTTGTGGCGCGCCACTAGTTGGCGTGAATCGGGCCGCTGGAGTCGCGCAGTGAGGGCGCATTGCGTCCGGTGCGTCGCGCGATGATTTCGGCACAGATGGAAATCGCGGTTTCTTCCGGCGTGCGCGCGCCGAGGTCGAGACCGATCGGCGACATCAGACGGGCCAAATCATTCGCGTCGACACCGGCGTCGGCGAGGCGCTCGAGACGCTTGTTGTGGGTTTTGCGTGATCCCATGACGCCGATGTAGCCGACGCGGGTGGCAAGAGCGCCGACCACCGCGGGCACGTCGAACTTTGCGTCGTGGGTGAGGATGCACACCGCATCGCGCGGGCCGAGGTTCTTGCCCTCGGCTGTGAACAAATCGCCCGGCCACGACACCACCACGTTGTCGGCCATGGGAAAGCGACGACGCGTGGCGAAGATTTCGCGCGCATCGCACACGGTGACCCGGTAGCCGAGAATTTTTGCGACGCGGGCGAGTGCGGCGGTGAAGTCGACCGCGCCGAAGATCCACATCTGCGGCGCGGGCGCAAAGCTCTCGACGAACACCTTGACCGTGGGTGTGTTGACGAGATCCTCGGGGGTCGTCTCGCCCTGTGGTCCGTAGTGACGGATGCCGGTGGTGCCGGCCTCGAGCTCACCCAGTGCATCGCGCACGACGATGCGGTCGAGTTCCGCATTGCCGAGCGAACCGATGGACGGCGAGCCCGGCGCGACGAGAAGCGTCGAGCCCGTGTTCGGTCCGTCGATGACGGTTGCAACCGCGATGGGTTCGTGCGAACGAATGCGTGCATCGAGCATGTCGAGCGGTGCGGTTCCGTCTGCGTCGTTGGTGAGGGTGTCGGCGGGCTGGATGAAGAGGTGGATGGTTCCACCGCAGGTCAGACCGACGGCGAATGCCTCGTCGTCGGAGTAGCCGAACGTGACGACGCGCGGTTCTGCCTCGCCCGCGAGAATCGCGAGGGCCTCGGATACCACGGCACCTTCGACGCAACCGCCGCTGACCGAACCGACGACCTGGCCCGATGCGCTGACCGCCATGGCTGCACCGGGCTCGCGGGGGCCCGAGCCTTCGATGTCGACGACGCGCGCGATGGCGAAGCGTTCACCGTTGCGGCGCCAGGTTGCGAACTCGGGGAGAAGATCGCGCATGGCGTGAAGTGTACGGGGGTCAGTCGAGTCGCGAGATGGCGCGACAGAGGCGGTCGAGGGCTTCGATCGAGTGCCCTTCGACGAAGTCGTCGACGTGGGGCAGGGCTGCAGCCATTCCCTTGGCGAGCGGGGCGTAGCCCTTTGTCACCTTGAGGGGATTGACCCAGATCACGCGGAATGCGGCCCGACGGAGGCGTTCCATTTCGGCCCCCAGCAGTGCGGGGTCGCCGCGATCCCAGCCGTCGGACAAGATGACGACGATCGAGCCGCGGGCGAGTCCGCGCACACCCCAGTCGTTGTTGAACGTGCGTACGCAGTCGCCGAGACGTGTGCCGCCGCTCCAGTCGGACACGTTGCGCGATGCGCGGGTGATTGCCTCGTCGGGGTTGCGCGTCGAGAGTTCCTTTGTGAGACGCGTGAGCCGGGTGCCGAACGTGAATGCCTCGACGCGCTGGCGGCCGGCCACCGCAGCGTGGACGAAGCGAAGGAAGGCGCGTGAGTACGGCTCCATCGACCCCGACACGTCGAGCAACAAAACGAGGCGACGCAGTTTGTCGTCGGGCTGGCGCCAGTAACGGCGAATGGGCTCACCACCCGAACGCAACGACGAGCGCACCGTGCGCCGCAGGTCGGGGATGCTGTGGGTTCCCTGGGCGGCGCGGAGGCGCAACGACTTGCGGCGCGGGCCGGCAAGGCGCAGGCGTGACATCAGTTCGCGCGCGAGATGCAGTTCTTCGTCGGTGTACTGGGCGAAGTCCTTTTCGCGCAGCGACTCCATCGCCGACCAGCGCAGTGCGATGGTGATGTCGGCGTCGTTCTGTGTCGTCGAATCGGTGTCGGTCGACTCTTCGCCTTCGTCGGTTGCGACTGCAATGCGGATGGTCTCGGTTTCCGCTTCGACGACGTTTGCTGCATGCGAATCCCAGAAAACCGCGAAGGCGCGGTTGAAGGTGTCGAAGTCTTCGGGTCGGCGTACGAGCGTGGCGCGCCCGGCCCAGTAAACGCGATCGCGTTCACCGATGCCGACACGGTGCAGTGCGTCGACGAATGACACGACGCTGTCGACCGGTGCAACGATGCCCGCGCCGCGCAGTACGCGCGCGAACGCCACGGCCATTTCTTCGGGGCCGGTGAGCGTGGGTTCAGCCGTGGAAGGCGCCACGTTCGAGTGCCTGCTTGACCAGGGCTGCGACGCCCGTTTCGCGAACGCGCTCGTGGTCTTCGCGGTATTTCAGCACGGTTCCGAGTGTCACCTCGACGACGCCGTCGTTCAGTTCCTTGGTGCCGAGGCGACCGAGCGCGGTTGCCCAGTCGATGGTTTCGGCGATTCCCGGTGGCTTGTACAGCTGCAGTGCGCGCAGTGCTTCGACGGCACCTGCGACCTGTCGTGCAAGGTTCACGCCGATTCCGGGAACGCGCAGTTTCACGATGGCGACTTCGCGATCGAAGGTGGGATGTTCGACCCAGTGGTACAGGCAGCGGCGCTTCAATGCATCGTGCACGTCGCGCGTGCGGTTCGACGTCAGGATGACAACGGGCGGGTTTTCGGCACGGAAGGTGCCGAGTTCGGGAACCGTGATCTGGAAGTCCGACAACACTTCGAGGAGATAGGCCTCGAACTCGTCGTCGGCGCGGTCGATTTCGTCGATGAGAAGAACCGGCGATGGTCCGCCCGTGGGTTCGATGGCGCGCAACAATGCACGCTTCAACAGGAACTGTTCGCCGTAGAGCTGTGATTCGAGGGCCTTGGTACCCGCGCCGGTGGCTTCACCCGAGGCTTCGGCTGCGCGCAGGTGCAACAGCTGGCGCGCGTAGTCCCAGTCGTACACGGCCTGCGCGGCGTCGATGCCCTCGTAGCACTGCAGGCGAATGAGTTCGCTGCCGCGGGCTTCGGCGATGACCTTGGCGAGTTCGGTTTTGCCGACACCGGCTTCACCCTCGAGAAGAAGGGGACGCTGCAACGTGAGTGCAAGGAAGACCGCGGTGGTGAGACCTTCGTCGACGAGATAGTCGTGGGCGATCAGTGCGTCGCGAACGACGTCGGTCGATTCGGGTGCCGCGCTGAGGTAGGCCACGGCGAAATCCTACGAGTCAAAGCCGTGTTCCCCGACTCTCACGAGTCGAATCCAAGACCGAGGCGATCGAGCGAGCGCAACCAAAGGTTTCGGGTGCCGGTTTTGTCTTCGTGGCGCATCGACCAGCGTGTGGCCTGGATTCCCATGAAGCGGAACGGTTCTGGCGGGAAGGGCAGTGGCTTGTCCTGTACGAACTTGGTCGACGTGGCCTTGGTGCGCCGGCCGTCGAGCAGGTCGAGCAGCACTTCGCCACCAAAGCGCGACGAACCAGTGCCGAGTCCGGTGTATCCGAGCGCGTAGGCGACACGACCGCCCATTGCGCGGCCCCAGAACACCGTGAAGCGCGTGCACGTGTCGATTGCTCCGCCCCACATGTGACTGAAGCGCACGTCTTCCAACTGCGGGAAAGTTTCGAAGAAGTGACGCGAGAGAAGCGCCCACGATTCGGGGCGCGACTCGAGTTCAGTGTTCACCTTGCCGCGGAAGTAGTACACCGCGTCGTAGCCGCCCCACAGGATGCGGTTGTCGGCGGTGAGTCGGTAGTAGTGGAACTGGTTCGGGATGTCGGAGAGTCCCTGTCGGTTTGCCCAGCCGATCGATTCAAGCTGTTCGTCGGTCAACGGCTCGGTGACCATGCAGTAGTCGTACACGGGCACGATGTAGTGGCCGAGTCGACGCAACAGCGGTTTGAACGCGTTGGTGCACAACGCCACCTTGCCGGCGCGCACGCGGCCGAGAGACGTTTCCACCAGCACGCCCACGCCGTCGCGTTCGATTGCCGTGGCCTTGGTGTCTTCGAAAATGCGCACGCCGAGTGATTCGGCAACGCGCTTGAGTCCCCAAGCCAAGCGTGCGGGGTCGACCAGTGCGGCGCGATCCTTGCGCCACAGTCCACCGACGTAGGTGGGCGAGTGGATCTGCGATTGCATGGCCTCGCGGTCGAGCCACTCGACGTTCTGGCCGAGCGAGCGAAGTTGCTGGTAGTCCTCGCGCATTTCATCGCCGTACGACGACGGATGGAACGTGGTGGCAACGTCGATGACGCCCGTGCGTTCGAAGTCACAGTCGATGTTGTAGCGACGAATTGCGGCTTCGATTTCGTTCAGGTTCTGCAGGCCCAGGTCCTCGAGAACGGGCACCTCTTCGGGGAAGCGTTGCTGGGCATTGGCGATGCCGTGTGTCAGCGAGGCCTCCATGAAGCCTCCGTTACGCCCGCTTGCCGCCGAGCCCACCTGGTGGGCGTCGATCAGAACGATGTCACGCGACGGGTCGCGTTCCTTTGCAATGATGGCCGTCCACAGGCCGGTGTAGCCGCCGCCAACGATGCACAGGTCGCAACTCTCGGTGCGCACCAACGTTGGGTTCGCATCGGGTTCGTCGGCATCGTCGTACCAATACGGATACGGATCCGCGTCGGCGATGGCGTCGAGATGACGCGGATCAATCGCCGGGTTTTCCATTGTTTCACCCCACCGGGAGTCGTTCCCCCGATGTCTTCACCCTACTCAATGTCCACCCAATAAGGTCGGAACATGGATTTGGGAATAAACGGCAAGAGGGCAATCGTCGCAGCAGGAACGGCGGGTCTGGGTCTGGCAACCGCGGTCAGCCTTGCGCGAAACGGTGCGCGCGTCGTCATCTGCGGTCGCGACGCCGGACGCTTGCAGCAGGCAATCGACACGGTGGGTCACGGCTGCATCGGTATTCAGCACGACGTGGCCACGCACGAGACCGCAATGGCCTTCGTTGCCGATGCAATCGACAAGTTGGGCGGCGTCGACATTCTGGTGACCAACGGCGGTGGCCCGCCGCCGGGGACTGCACTCGACACGCCGATCGACAAATATCCCGCGGCCCTCGAACAGAGTCTGTTGTCGGTGATTGGAATGTGTCAGGTCGCGCTGCCCCACATGCGTGCACAAAAGTGGGGACGCATCGTTGCGATCACCTCGATTTCGGTCAAGCAGCCGATTGCGAACCTTGCGCTGTCGAACACCGCGCGGGCCGGCGTCACCGGTTATCTCAAGTCGCTTGCGCGTGACATCGCCGGCGAAGGCATCACCGTGAATTCGGTGCAGCCCGGTATTCACCTCACCGATCGCATCAAGGACGTCTCGGGCAACACGTTGTCGCCGCAGGCGTTCGGAATTCCGGCCGGCTTCATCGGCGACCCGGGCGACTTTGGCGAGATCTGCGCGTTCTTTGCCAGCGAGCAAGCCAAGTACATCACCGGGGCACACCTGAATGTGGACGGCGGCCAATACGCCGGCCTCCAATAAGGATTCTCGGTGTGTAAATACCCGCTTTCCGCAACACCATGCACCGAGAAGTGAAGGGATCTGCACCGTGTTCGTACACAACGTCTTTTTCAAATGGAAGACCGGAACGACGTCAAGCGAAATTGACGAAATGGCCAAGGCGCTCGGAACCTTGCCCGGCCTCGTTCCGTCAATTCGCATGTACACGTTCGGTCGTGATCTTGGGCTTGGTCAACCAGGCGCAAGCTGGGACTTTGCGATTTTTGCGCAATTCGATGACGAAGACGGCTGGCGGGCCTACTTGTCTCATCCAGATCACGAAGCAGTTCGCGACGAGAAACTGGCACCGCGGATCGCCGAGCGGGTGAGTGTTCAGTTCATTGTGAACTGAGGAGCGCTTGTCGCGATTCTCGGTGTGTCGTGTCGCAAAAAGCGGGTAATTTCACACCGAGTTCCCTCGGGTTTTTTCGTAGTGGGACCAGAAGCGGAAGGCGATGAGCACGTAGGCCACGCCGAGGATTCCGTCGAAGACGAAGTGTTCGCCGAAATACACCAACGTCAGCATCATCGACGCCGGAAACAGCACGACGATCGGCCGCAGCCACTTCGGCATTTGCTTCACGAAGAACAGCACCACGATCAGCGAGAACGCGACGTGCAGGCTGGGCACCGCTGCCACCGGGTTCACCACTTCGCGTCCACGTTCGATGACCCGTGACACCGTGTCGAGGCCGAGGTGGGTCCAGCCCCGCACGGTCGGCCGCGCGATCGGGTCCATGCCGCCCTCTTTCGACACCATCCATGGTGGGGCCGCGGGGAACACGACGAATGTGGCCACACCGAGGAAGAGCACGGTGGCGAGGCGGCGGATGTACTGCACCCACTTGTCGCGGTTGCGTGCCCACAGCGCAATTGCGATGCCCATCGGCACGCAGAAGTGCGTGAAATAAATCAGTGCACCCGCGACGTCGTACCAACGCACCGAGCCCGCCTCGTAGAAGTGGCGTTGCATCCACACGTTCGGATCGGTGCCAAAGAACAGCAGACGATCGACGTCGCGCGGCAATGTTCGGTTGACGGGAAAGCCCAACTGGTCGGCCATGCCGCGCGAGTAGTCGTAGGCGAACCACATGGCGACGAACACGAGGAAGTCGCGCGCCATCAGGCGCCACACCCACCACGGCCGACCGACTGCGCCGGCAACGAAGCCGCCGAGCACCCACGACAGCACCGCGATGCGGTCGGTGGGAAGGCCAAAGACGAACGCCGCCCACACGAAGGCGACGAAATAGACAGAGAATGCGGCAACCCGCAGGTGCCGTGCGTTCACCGTTGTGACGGGGAAGCCCCGGTTACTTGGATGACTCTTCGAGCGCGCGACGCACGAGCACCTTTGCGAGGTGCTTGCGGTAGTCGCTCGTGGCATTCAGGTCGGACTGCGGCTCGGCTTCGGCGGCTGCACGCTCGGCGGCATCGGCAACCGATGCACCCGATGCGATGGCCGAGGCAACGCTGGTTGCGAGGATCGGAGTCGAGCCCATGTTGACCAGGCCAACACCCGACTCGTTGCCGCGACGCCATGCCGCAACACCGACGATCGCCCAGTCCTGGGCACGACGGTTGAACTTCTGGAAGCTCCAGCCCGCACCGTTCATCTTGGGAACGCGGATCTCGGTGAGCATTTCATCGGGGCGCAGAGCGCTTTCGAGGAAGCCCTTGTAGAAGTCTTTTGCGGCAATTTCACGCGTGCCCGATGCACCCTGCACCACGTAGGTGGCGCCGAGGGCAAGCGTGGTGGCGGGAAGATCGGAAGCCGAGTCGGCGTGCGCAATCGAACCGCCGATGGTGCCACGGTGACGCACCTGCGGGTCACCGACGTGACCGGCTGCGTGGGCGAGAAGCGGAACGTGTTGGGCAAGAACGGGTGACTTCTCGACGTCCATGTGGCGCGTGAGTGCGCCGATGGCGATGTGGTCACCTGCGTCGCGGATGTACGACAGGTCGGACAGACGACCGATGTCGACGAGCACGCTGGGCTGGGCGAGGCGCAGCTTCATGAGCGGCAGCAACGAGTGGCCACCTGCGAGGAACTTGGCGTCGTCGCCGTATTCGGACACGAGGCTGATGGCCTCGGCCGCGGAGCCGGCGCGCTTGTAGTCGAACGCTGCGGGAAGCATCAGTTACCGCCCTTTGCACATGCAAGAACCGACTGCACGATGTTGTGGTAGCCGGTGCAACGGCAGAGGTTGCCCTCGAGGCCGATACGAACTTCTTCTTCGGTGGGATTCGGGTTCTCGCGCAACAGCGAGATGGCCGCCATCACCATGCCGGGGGTGCAGTAACCGCACTGCAGACCGTGGTTCTGCATGAACGCGTCCTGCATCGGGTGCATCTTGCCGTTCTTGGCAAGACCTTCGATCGTGGTGACGTCGCAGCCGTCGGCCTGCACGGCGAGAACGGTGCAGCTCTTCACTGCTTCGCCGTTCATGTGCATCGAGCATGCGCCACAGCTGGAGGTGTCGCAGCCGACGTTGGTGCCGGTGAGTTCAAGATTCTCGCGGATGTACTGAACGAGAAGTGTGCGCGGTTCGACCTCGCTCTCGCGCTTCTCTCCGTTCACGGTGACGCTGATCTTCATGATTCCCCTTCTTGCGAGACGGCCCCCGTCTCGAGGTGACCCCTATCTTGCCCCAAACCGAGGC
>CAZKVD010000024.1:19621-22452 GCA_964556145.1 uncultured Bifidobacterium sp.
CCTGCCGCCAGCCAACCGCGGGTTAGTCGCGTTCCAGGCTCCGCAGGCCCCGGTAGGCAAAGGTGAGGGTGAGGGCAGCCCCGCCGACGAGGGCCAGCAGGCCGCCCCAAACGCCGTTCCACGTGGTGTCGCCGAGGAAACCCTGGCGCGACAGCCGCAGCACGTTGGTGGCGGGGTTGATCCGGGCCACGCCGTGCAGCCATCCGCTCATGACGAAGAGGGGTGTCTGGGCGCTCGACAGGAACATGACGAGGAACAGTGTCAATTGCATGATGGCCGCCCCGCGCATGTCGCGGAATCGGTAGGCGATGCCGAGACCCCATCCCGCCGACACGGTGGCCATTCCGAGCGAGGCGACGTACAGACAGGCCAGGCCGACCACGCCCGAGGTGAGGCGCGCACCGAAGCCGAAACCAACGAGAACCACCATCGTGACGATGATGACCGTGCGGACCCAGGTCATGATGAGCGGGCCGACGATGAGCGCCGAGCGCGGAGTGGGCGACATGCGCAGGCGGTCGAAGAAGCCGGTTTCGATGTCGCGAATGGTGGTGAACCCGAGACCGACGCCGGCAAACGCCGAGCCCATGATGACCGCCAACGGCAGGTACCAGTTGATGCTGCGGTCGGTGGGAAAGCCGGGCAGCTTGGTGATGGCAAAGAACGTGCCCGAGAACGCAATGGCCTGGAAGATCGGCATGGCGAGCGTGGGAATGAAGGTCGAGGGCAGGCGGCGCATGTTGCGCATGCCGCGGGTCGACAGCGCACGCGACGAACGGAGCGCCGAGATGTGGGTCGTTGTCATTGTGCTGCCACCCTTTTTGCGAGCGATCGCAGGGCGAGCGCGAACGACACCACCATGATGCCGATCGGAACGAGCAACGCCTTGGCGCAGGCCGATGCGGTGAAGCCCGTGATGCACAGGTCGCGCAGGCCCTCGATGAGATACGAAATCGGATTTGCGTTTGCGATGTGGCGGTAGGCGCCGCTCATCGTTTGACGCGGAAAGAACGCACTGGAAAAGAACAGCGCGATGAACACCAACGGAAAGATGCCCTGCACTGCCTCGGAGGAACCGGTGCGCAGTGCCATTGCCGCCATGAAACCGGCAACGGCAATTGCGGTGAGTCCGCCCGACACCAACATGACGATTGCGCCGGGCACGCCGCCCTTCACGTGAAGTCCGAAGGGAATCAAGAGTGCGGTGAAGAACGCCGTTTGCGCCGCGCCGTAGGCGGCCGCACCCATGAGGCGACCGATCAGGATGCCGAGCCGCGAGGTGGGCGACGCAAGCAAGCGATAGAAGAACCCGTTCTCGATGTCGGTGGCAAGTGCGGAGCCGCTTTGCACGGAACCGAACAGCACGCCCTGCACGATGGTGCCCGCAAGGCTGAAGTCGAGAAACGAATCAACCTTGGGAAAACCGGGAAGTCCGGTTGCGCGGCCGAACGACGACGTGCCGAGTGCAGCGAAAAACAGCGGGAACGTGATCGACGGAATGATCAAGGCCGGCTGACGTACCAGCGCCATGATCGAACGCTTCGACATTGCCGCCGTTTGGCGCACCGCGCCGACGCTGACCGTGGCGGTCACTTCTCGCCCTCGAGACGGTGACCCGTGGCCTCGGCAAACACGTCGTCGAGGCTGGGTTCGTTGAGTTCGAGATGGTGAACGACGATGCCCTGCTCGTCGAGTCGACGCACCACGTCGGTGACCGCTCGCGCGCCGGCATTCAGGCCGACGCCAAGCGTGCCCTCGGCCGTGGGACGCATGTCGCCGAACTCGCCGAGTACGCGTGCCGCCGCCTCGTTGAGTGCGGCATCGACCGAGATCAGCAGGGTGGGCGCGCCAACCTGTGCCTTCAAGTCGCGAGGGGCGCCCTCGCGCACGATCTTGCCGCCGTCGATGATGGCGATGCGATCGGCCAGCTGGTCGGCCTCTTCGAGGTACTGCGTGGTGAGGAGAACCGTGGTGCCTTCCTTGTTCAGGCGGCGGACTTCCTCCCACAGGGTGACGCGGCTCATCGGGTCGAGGCCGGTCGTTGGTTCGTCGAGGAAGAGAACGCTTGGTTCGTGGATCAGCGACAGAGCAAGGTCGAGACGTCGGCGCATACCGCCCGAGTACGTGCCGACGCGACGGTCGGCGGCAGCCGTGAGGCCTACGCGCTCGAGCAGTTCACCCGCGCGCGACTTCACGCTTGACGGCGCGATGCCGTACAGCACGGCCTGAAGCTCGAGCAGTTCGTTGCCGGTCATCAACGGGTCGATGGCCGCGTCTTGCAGCGCGACGCCGATGTTGCGCCGTACCTTGTCGGCTTCACGCACGACGTCGAAGCCCGCAACGTGTGCGGTGCCAGAGGTGGGGCGCAGCAGCGTGGTGAGCATGCGCACGGTTGTCGATTTGCCGGCGCCGTTCGGCCCGAGAAAGCCGAAGATTTCGCCTTCGCGCACCTCGAGATCGACGCCGTCAACGGCGCGAACGGGATTGTCGGACGATCCGAAGTGGCGCACCAGTTGCGATGCGACGATCGGGGAGTTCGATGACATGGGGGACTTCCTATCCGCCGACCAACCACCGTTGGACGGCAAAGGGAGACCCTACGCCCGTTGGAAAACTTTCGGTGCGATTGTTGTGTGCCGGTGCGTCAGGCCTTGGCCGTCATGATCGCCGACCACACGCGCTCGGAGGTCGTCGGCATGTCGATGTGACGCACGCCGAGGTGCGCGACCGCGTCGACGACCGCCGACTGCACTGCCGGGGTTGAACCGATGGTGCCGGACTCGCCGATGCCCTTGGCGCCGAGGGGGTTCAGGTACGTCGGTGTCTCCATG
>CAZKVD010000025.1:0-21894 GCA_964556145.1 uncultured Bifidobacterium sp.
GCGATGTGGGTTTCACCCAGGGGTGAAATCGTCCCGTTCAAGAGCAATGGATCAATGGGCAGCGGCTATCTGGCCGACGGAGGTGGCCCGGGAGTCATCGTGATCCAAGAGTGGTGGGGACTCGTGCCCCACATCAAGGATGTGGCCGACAGATTTGCTGCCGAGGGTTTCACCGCGCTGGCTCCCGATCTGTACCGAGGTGAGGCCGCAAGCGAGCCCGACGAGGCGGGCAAGTTGATGATGGGACTGAAGCTCGACCGCGCCGGCAAGGACCTCAGCGGCGCCGTCGACTTTCTGCAGGAACGAACCGGCAAGAGCAAAGTCGGTGTGGTTGGTTACTGCATGGGAGGCGGTCTCACATTGACCCTTGCCTGCCAGCGTCCCGATGCAGTTGCTGCAGCTGCGCCGTTCTACGGCGTGATTCCCTGGGCCGAAGCGCAGCCCGATTGGAGCGCCATCACGGCCGTCGTCGAGGGTCACTACGCCGAGAACGATGCGTTCGCTTCACCCGAAGCAGCACGTGCACTCGAGGCCGACCTGAAGGGTCGCGGCAAGACCGCGACGTTCCACATCTATCCGGGAACGGACCATGCGTTCTTCAACGACGAACGCCCCGACGTTTTCAATGCGACGGCTGCTGCAACTGCGTGGTCGCGGGTGTTGGCGCTGTTTCGCGCCAACCTCTGACGCAATCGACTGACGTGATCTAAGCGAGTTCGGCAATCGCGTCGGCGATTGCAATCAGCCGCTCGGCGTTCGCCACGTGGAGATTCTCGATCATCTTGCCGTCGAGCTGAACAACGCCCTTGCCCTCGGCGCGAGCAGCATTGAAGGCCTCGATGACGCGACGGGCGTGTTCGACTTCGGCTTCGCTCGGAGCCCAGACTTCGTTGGCAATTGCGACCTGATCGGGATGTATCAACGTCTTGCCATCGAAGCCCATCTGCATTCCCTGCACGCATTCGGCACGGAAACCCTCGACATTCTTGATGTCGTTGTAGACACCGTCGAGAATCGGCTTGTCGGCCTCGCGTGCGGCGAGAAGCGCCGTCGCCAGGTGCGACATGACCGGCGCACGCCCGGGTACCTGGGCTGCATGGAGTTCCTTGACGAGGTCGTTGGTCCCCATGACGAGAACCGCGACGCGCGGGTGAGAGGCGATGGCCCGGGCGTTGAAGATCGCCGACGGTGTTTCGACCATTGCCCAGATCAGCATTTCGGCCGGGGCGCCCGCTGCATCGAGGTGCTTCGACACCGCATCGACCGCCGCCGCGTCACCGACTTTCGGAATGACGATTGACGACGCACACGACTTTGCTGCTGCGGCGATGTCGGCCGCGCCCCAGGGGGTGTCGAGCCCGTTGCAACGAATGGTGATCTCGCGCTTGCCGTACTCACCCGACGAGGCAGCACGAACTGCGTTGTCGCGGGCTGCATCCTTGGATTCGGGCGACACGGCGTCTTCGAGGTCGAAAATCAGGGCGTCGGAGGCGATTGTTTTCGCCTTTTCGAGCGCGCGCTCGTTTGCTGCGGGCATGTAGAGGACAGAGCGGCGGGGGCGAAGCTTCGACATGTTCTTTTTCCTTCTCAGTTGAATCCGTAGAGGCCGGCAAGATGCGGGTCGCGCGCGGCAAGTTGACGTGCGAGTTCGACCACGACCTTGCACTGCTTCACCGACGCATCGTCTTCCATCTTTCCGTCGAGCATGATTGCGCCGGTTCCGTCGCCCATGGCGTCGATCACGCGTTGCGCCTGCTTCACGTCTTCCGGCCTCGGGCTGAAGACCCGCTTGGCGATGTCGATCTGAACGGGGTGGAGACTCCACGTTCCGACACAACCCAGCAGGTAAGCGTTGCGGAACTGGTCTTCGCAGGCGACGACGTCCTTGATGTCTCCGAACGGGCCGTAGAAGGCGAAGATGCCGTTGGCAACGCAGGCATCGACCATGCGCGCCATCGTGTAGTGCCACAGATCCTGTTGGTACGTCGCGCGGGGCGCGTCGGGGTTGTCGGGGTTCGGGTCCTGTCGTACGAGGTAATCGGGATGCCCACCACCGACGCGTGTGGTCTTCATGCGCCGGTTTGCGGCAAGGTCGGCCGGCCCGAGTGACAAACCCTGCATGCGCGGAGATGCAGCGCAGATCTCTTCGACGTTGGCCACGCCACGGGCGGTTTCGAGAAGCGCGTGGATGAGAATCGGTCGCTTCAGCCCCGCCTTGGCCTCGAGTTGTGCCAGCAGTCGATCGACGTAGTGAATGTCCTCGGGTCCCTCGACTTTGGGGATCATGATGACATCGACCTTGTCGCCGGCTTCGGTGACGATTGCATTCACGTCGTCGAGGAACCACGGTGAGTCGAGGCTGTTGACGCGAGTCCACAGTTGTGTGTCACCCATCGGGATCGTCTTGGCAACATTGATGAACCCACGACGCGCGGCTTCCTTGTCGGCCATCGGGATTGCGTCCTCGAGGTTGCCGAGAATGATGTCCACGGTCGGAATCACCTCGGGCAGTTTCGCAACGACCTTCTCCAGTTGCGGCGGAAAAAAGTGGATGACGCGGCTGGGGCGGAAGGGGATCTCACGAAGGGGTTCCGGAGCACCGATTGCGAGGGGTTTGAAGAAGTCTTTTGCACTGCGCACGCGTCGAAGCGTAGGTCTTTGGGCTTTCGGGCACGAAACCCACCTGCGAGACTCGGCCCATGGGTGCCAGATTCGACGCCGTTCTCTTCGACGCAGGTGGAGTGCTCGTTCTCCCTGATCCGAAGGTTCTTGCCCCGTTGATCGCGTACTACGGCGGCGACGACCGTCATGAGACGTACGTGCGGGCGCACTACGCGGGAATGGCGGCGAAGTCGGCGGCCACCGCAGGGGAGTCCGACTGGACGCACTACAACGCCACGTACCTGGCGCATCTTTCGGTGCCCGACGAACACCGGGACGCCGCGCTCGACGTGCTGACACATGTGAAGGGCAATGCTCGGCTGTGGCGTCATCCAATCCCGGGCGCTGCAGAGGCGTTGCGGGAACTGTCCTCGCGCGACGTCCCCATCGGCGTCGTGAGCAATGCGAGTGGTCAGATCGAGTCGACGTTGCGTCTGAGCGGCATCTGTCAAGTTGGTGCCGGCCCACATGTGAGTGTGCGTTGTGTCATCGACAGCCACGTTGTTGGGGTCGAAAAACCCAATCCGCGAATCTTCGACCACGCCCTCGTCCATTTCGAGGGCATCGAACCGTCACGCATCGCGTACGTCGGTGATTCCCTGATCATGGACGTCGGGGGAGCACGCGCCGCAGGGCTCCTGCCGGTGCTCGTCGATCCGTACGACGACGCGATTGGTCACGACGTCGACCGAATCCGGTCGCTCGCCGATCTCTTGGCGTTGATCTAGTCGGTTACTTGCCCGCAGCGTCGACGAGCTGTCGCGCGATGACCTTGAGACACAGCGTCTCGTCGGCACCCTCGAAGATCGACAGCACGCGTGCGTCGACGAAGAGGCGGCTGACCGAGTACTCCTCGGCGTAGCCGTAGCCACCGTGGATCTGCATCGCCTCGCGGGCCACCCACTCGGCTGCCTTGCAGACGTAGGCCTTGACCATGCTGGCTTCCATTGCGCCCTCACCCTTTGCCATCAACTTGGCGACGCCGTACGAGAACTGACGGCTTGCCTGGATGATGGTTGCCATACGGCCGAGCTTGGCCTTGGTGAGCTGGTAGTCGTACACGTTCTTGCCGAAAACCGCCCGGTTGTTTGCATAGTCGAGAGCAGCTTCGTATGCAGCTTGCATGACGCCCACTGCACGTGCAGCGGTCTGCAGGCGACCGTTTTCGAATCCGGCCATCTGGAAGTAGAAGCCCTTGCCGAGCCCCGACTCGAGACCGATCAGGTTCTCCGCGGGCACCCACCAATCTTCGAGGGCGATTTCGTAGGAGTGCATGCCGCGGTAGCCGATGGTGTCGATCGGCCGACCCTCCATCTTTCCGCCCTCGGCTTGGTTGAAGAGGAAGCCGTGAGCGTCACCGTGCGGCTTGGGCACGATGAAAAGCGTGAGGCCCTTGTGTCCGAGAGTGCGGTCGGGGTTGGTGCGGGCGAGGAGCATGAGCACGTCGGCGCGGGCGCCGAACGTGCACCAAGTCTTCACGCCGTTGATGCGCCATCCCTTGCGTCCGTCGGGCAGGTCGGATTGGGTTGCCGTGACCTTGATGTTGGCAACGTCGCTGCCGTAGTCGGGTTCGGTCACCGCAACCGCGGCGAGAACCTCGGCAGTTGCAAGCTTGGGCAGCCACTCGTGCTTCTGTTCCTCGGTTCCACCCTTCATGAGGGCGCGGGCGAGGATTTCCGGACGGGTGATGAGTGAACCACCGATGCCGAGCGAACCGCGCGAGAGTTCCTCGGTTGCGATGACGTTGCCCATGTACTCGCCGTCGCCGCCCTCGCTGTAGCCGCCGTACTCGGCAGGAATAGAAAGACCGAAGGCACCCATTTCGGCGAGACCGGCAATGATTTCTTCGGGCACGTCGGAGTTGTGACGGTGCACGTGCTCGGCACGCGGTGCGACTTCCTTGTTTGCGTACGAGCGGAAAGTGTCCTGCACCATTTCGAAGTCGGAGTCGAGGTGGCGCGGGCCCTGCTGATCGGCAAGAGATGCCAGGAACTCGGGCGAGCGGAAGGCGGACACGAAGTCGTTTCCGAACGAAAGATCGGATGCGCTGACGCCCCACAGCTGCTCGCGACCAATGAGGCGCGTGACGAGGTCGTGCACCATGTCGGCAGTGAAGGCGCAGGTGAGGCGCGCTTCGGTGTCGCCTTTTGCTCCGTAGTCGAGCATCGAGCGCGCGGTTTCCACCGCGGCCGCTGCGTGGGCGATGTCGTATGCGAGCACCTGCTCGACATCGGGTCCACCGCTGGCGGAAAGTTTGCGAACTGCCTTGCCGACCATCGCGCGCGCGGTTTCGATGATCGTCGCGGCTGTTTGCAGATCGGGCGTCGGGAGGGATGCGGTGCTGGCCATGGGGCAAAACGCTAGTCCTGACCACCGTCGCAGTGCCCATCGGTACGATCAGAAAATCGGATCCGTCATTGACTCCTTGCGCCGCGGCATGCCGCCCTCCGGGACCCACGGCGAGACACACGCGGTCGTTGCGTGGCGCGGGACAAGGGAGTTACTTGCATGTTTCGGGTCGGGCTACGAGACTGCCTGCGGACCCGATGTGACACACATCTCGTGGTCGATGGCCAAGAGCATGACCCAGGCGCTCGTCGGATTCCTGGTGCGTGACGGTCTGGTCGACATCGATGCGCCGGCGGCGGTTCCCGAATGGCGGGACGACAAACGGTCGCGCATCACCCTCAGACACCTTCTCGAGATGCGTTCGGGTCTCGAATGGATCGAGGACTACGTCGACGGGGAACGTTCGCACGTCATCGACATGCTGTTCGGCGTCGGCAAGAACGACCATGCGGCGTTCGCAGCGAACCTGCCCGCACGTCATGCGCCCGGTGAACACTGGGAGTACTCGTCGGGAACGACGAACATCATTTGCCGCGTCATCGGTGATGTGCTGGGCGGTTCGGGTCCCGAGGGTCGACGGGCACGAATGGAATCATTCGTCAACGACAGGTTGTTCGGCCCGCTCGGCATGACGAGCGCAGCTGCGAAGTTCGACTCCGCAGGGAACTTCGTCGGTTCGTCCTACGTGTATGCCACGGCGGCCGACTTTGCCCGCTTCGGGCGGCTCTACGTCGATGGTCGAGACCTCAACGGCGCGGAAATTCTTTCGGCTGATTGGATCGACAATGCGAGGACGGCCATTTCGACTGATCCGGAAACCGGAAACGGTTACTCGCACCACTGGTGGACGTGGCCGTCGCTGCCCGGTGCAATCGTGGCAACGGGTTACGAGGGTCAGTACACAATCGTGTTGCCGTACGAGGATCTGGTGGTGGTGCGCCTGGGCAAAACTGCATCGGACATTCGTCAGAATGTCGTCGATGACTTGGTCGCCCTGGTCGACGAACTGCGTCAGTAGGTGCGCGTGATCGCCTACGGTAGAGGGAATGGCGGGCGGGGACGCAGGGGGCGACGCGGCATCTAGTCGGCGCAAAGTGTGGATTCGCACCCTGAAGATGGTCGGCACCGCCCTCGTCATTTACTTTTTTGTTCTGCCGTTGATCCCGGGTTTCCGTCGGGCGCTTGACGACCTGCTCGACGTCGACCGCTCGATGCTCCTTCTCGGTGTCGGTCTCGAGTTTGTCGCATTGCTGTGCTACTCACTCCTCACCCGGGCTGCGCTCGGGCCCGAGGGCGAGCGATTGTCGGTGATGCGGTTGTTCCGCATCCAGCTCAGCACCAAGGCTCTGGGCAGCATCATGCCGGCGGGCAGCGCGGCGTCATCGGCACTGGGCTATCGCTTGCTGACGCTCTCGGGGGTGCATGGCCCTGATGCAGGGTTTGCGTTGGCCACTGCAGGAATCGGTTCCGCGGTGGTTCTGAACTTGATCCTGTGGTTCGGGTTGATCATTTCCGTGCCGTTTCGCGGGGTGAATGCGCTCTACGGCCTTGCGGCAATTGTGGGGATCATCCTCATGCTCGTGGCTTCGGCCCTCATTTTCGGTCTTGTCGAAGGCCAGGGGCGCGCCGAGCGGGCGGTTCGCTGGCTGGCACGCCACATCCGACTCGACGCAGACCGCGTCAGCGAGGTGATTCGTCACCTGGGCAACCGACTCGAGGGACTCATCGCCGACCGACAACTTCTGGTGCGAGTCGTCGCATGGGCGTCGGCAAACTGGCTGTTCGACATGGCTGCGGTCTACGTCTTCCTGCGGGCCTTCGGCGGCAACCTTGCCATCGACGGATTGATCGTGGCCTTTGGTCTTGCCAACGTGATGGCGGTGGTGCCGATCACGCCCGGTGGTCTCGGCATCATCGAAGGCATTTACATTCCGACGATCGTCGGCTTCGGTCTCGCCCGTTCCACCGCAACGGTCGGCATCCTCGCGTACCGCCTCGCTCAGTTCTGGTTGCCGATCGTCATCGGTGCCGGGTGCTACCTCAGTCTTCGCGTTGGACCGTGGTCGCTCGACCGCAAGGATCGTCTGAAGCCGTTGCGTGTCGTTGCTGAGGAGGCCGTAACGAAGAGTGAGAGCAAGATCGACTTCTTCGAAAAGCGCGCCCCGCGCGACCGAACGGGGCAGTACCCGTTGCCGCCAGTCAATGATGACGACACGGGCCCGGTGGGTTAGCGTTCGCGTCCATGACAACGCATGAACGCCCCTTTGGTCGTTGCCTCGAAGATTTCACCGTCGGCGACGTGTATCGCCACTGGCCGGGCAAGACGATCACCGAATACGACGACCATCTCTTCTGCATGATCACGATGAATCATCATCCGTTGCACACGAACGACTGGTTCGCCTCGGAAAGCGTCCAGGGGCGCAACGTCGTGGTCGGCAACCTTGTTTATTCACTCGTTCTCGGCATGAGCGTGCCCGACGTCAGTGGTGCCGCCATTGCGAACCTCGAGGTTGAAACGCTTCAGCACAAGTTCCCGACGTTCCACGGCGACACCATCCACGCCGAGACTCGCGTTCTCGAAGTCAGCGAATCGAAGTCGAAGCCCGATCGCGGCATCGTCACCGTCGAGACGAAGGGTTTCAACCAGGACGGCAAGGAAGTGTGCTACTTCCGTCGTCGAGTGATGGTGTGGAAGCGCGCGAATGCCCCCGAGCGCAAGCGTCCGTACGACGTCAACGCGGCTTGGGACAAATAGGCAACGTCACAGACCAACTCTTGGCGTGGGGTTTGCCACGCCTCCGCGAGTTTCCCTGGCGAGCGACGCGCGATCCTTGGCATGTCCTTGTTTCCGAGGTGATGCTTCAGCAAACCAACGTCGGTCGGGTGAAGGATCGCTTCGAGCGTTTCATCGAACTCGCACCAACTCCGGCCGCGTGCGCGTTGGTCCCACTGGCGGAACTGCTCATCGAGTGGCAGGGCATGGGGTATCCGAGGCGGTGCCGCAACATCCAGGAGTCGGCACGAGCAATCGTCGAACGTCATGCAGGGGATGTGCCGAGGGGTCTCGAGGCTTTGATGGCGCTCCCGGGAATCGGACCGTACACCGCTCGCGCGATTCTCGCCTTTGCATTCGACGATGACGCAGCAGTGGTCGACACGAACGTTGCGCGGGTGATTTCGCGGATCGAAGGACGTTCGTTGAAGCCGCGAGATACCCAGGAAATCGCAGACCGGTGGCTGCCCCTTGGTTTCGCGCGCGACTGGAACCAGGTGATCATGGATTTCGGCGCGACGGTGTGCAACGCGCGAGCACCACGGTGCGGTGAATGCCCCGTTTCGCAACTTTGCAAGTGGCGGGGGGAAGGTGTCGACCCCGCCCGTTCGACGGCCTTCACCAGTCGTCCACAGGGTCGGTTCGAGGGTTCCGACCGTCAGGCGAGGGGACGTTTGATGGCGCGTCTCACCGAGGGGGAAGTCGCACGGCGGCAAGTTGCCGAGGTGATGCAGGTGGATGATGAGGCCCGGGCATCTCGTTTGGCGACGTCACTCGTCGACGATGGACTGATCGAACTGATCGACGGGAACTACAGGCTCAGCTCGGCGAGCAAATAGCGGCGAGGATCTGCGGAAACGCTGCCTCGGCGATGGCGATCATTTCCGTGTCGGTGCGGTCTTGAATCGGATGTCCGACGAACACGCGGGCGACGTCAGGGAAGCCGATCGCTTCCGACTGCGAAATTGCGGCGCTGACGAACTCGCTCGAGGCGACGAACATCGATGGCACCCCGCGAAGCTCCAGATCTGCGATGTCGTGCACACTGCACGACGTGCAGCTGCCTCAATCGGCGAGTGCTTCGATGACGAGGTTGCACTGTGAGGCAATCTCGTGGCGAAGATCGGCGGGGGCCGGCTTGGTGAACGTCGGTTTCGCGAAACGCAGAACCCGGGCTCCGCGCTCGGCAAGCAATTCTTCGATTCGATTCAGGAAGACGTCGCCGCGTGGCTTGCGAATGTCGAGGAGTCCGATCGTGAGGCCATCGATCGACGCGGGGCGCGCGAGGAGCTCCCGTCGTGCGGGACGCGACTCGCTGGTGGGGTCGAGGATGGTCAAGCGCTCCGAGGTCACGAAAAACATCCTGTCATGGATTCACGACCCGACGCGGACGGTGACCGGCTGGCTACCCATGTCACCGTTTGCCCAGCCGGCGATGATCGACGAAAAGAGCCCTGCCCCGCCACCGGCATGGACCAGAAGTATCCCGTCGGGGCGGAACTTGGGCACCACGCGGTCGCGGAAACGCTCGGGGAGACCCTCGGCCATTTCGTCGACGCCGCGAAGAATTTCGTTCGAATTGATCTGCAACCGCGAGTGCAGCTCGCGGAGGATCCTGTCACGGTCCCAGCCGGCCTCGGCGTAGATCCGCGAGTGGTCGGGGCTGACAACGAGGATCACGTCGAATGTCATCACCGACTTCGGATGCATCACCGTTCGAAGGCAAGCGGCAAACGAGTTGGTGAGCTCTTCGGGGGTTCGCGCGAGTTGGTCGACTGCGCACCGCGGTCCTTCGCCAGCGAAGACCGTGACCGCATCGACCCCTGTGGGGATACCCCGTTCGGTTGCGAGAGTCCCGAAGGGGGACCCGTCCTCGTCCTCGGCGAAACAGAAACTGAGCTTTCCCGGATTGCCGTGGGTTGCGCGGTCGACCTCGCCGGGGCGACCACCACCAACGTTGCGAATCGTCAACTGCACTGCGCGACCAATCGTCATGTTGGCACGGTTTCCCTGGCCGAACACGTTGATCCCGCTGTTCATGCCGATGCGCTTCGTTCCGGGGCCGTTGCAAATGATGACCGGACCGACGGGCATCGTCGTGGCAAGAACGCCGTGCATGTTGAACTTGTCGTTGCACACCGCTTCGAGAGCCGCGATGACCCACGGCATGTGATCGGGCTGACAGCCGGCCATGACTGCATTGATCGCAATTTTTTCCACCGTCAGCGGAACGAGATCGGGCGGAGCAATGGCCACGATGTCATCCGGCTTTCGGGTGGTGCCCGCAAGCATGCGCAAGACACGCTCGGGAGTCGGTGGGATGACGGGGAGTCCGTCGGTCCAGCCCCTGTTGAACATCGCTTCGAATTCATCCTCGGCCGAGGCCATGTCGATGTGCCGTGCCGTGAGCACCGAACCCGTGAACCTGGCCCGGAGCTTGTCGACGAGGTCGGGATCGACACTGAGCGAGCCGCATCCGGGACGCATCACGGGAAGATCCTCACCCAGGGTGGGGTTGCCGGTGATTTCACGCCACGCATCGCGGCTCCATCCAACCGTGCGCGCAACTTCGGCGCCGTTCTCGACGCGAATGAGGGTGGGGACGGTTTCGATGTCGTGGTGCCACGACACCGCGAGATCCTCGTCGTGGTGGTGGGGCACGGACCCGGGGAAAGTCGGATCGTCTTGGGTGTAGACGGTGAGGTTCGTTGTTCGGGCAAGTTCGCCGAGCACGGGTTCGGTCATCACGCAGGTGGCACATTCGCGCTTGACGATGACGACGAGTCCGTCGGGAAGCTGTGGTGTGGTCATGAGATCCATCCAATGACGTGGTCGGCAACAACATCGGGTTGTTCGAGTTGGAGAAAGTGGCCGGCGTCCGCGACGCGCCGAATTTCGACGTTGGGCGGTGCGATCGATGCAGCGAAGTCGGCCACGTCGTGCCCGATGCATCCGTCATTGTCGCCGTGCAGGTAGAGGAGGGGCTGGGTCGGCACCTCGCCGCCCATGCGCGACTGCAGATCGGCGAGCGCAGGGTCCTTCTTGCCGTCACCCAACGTTGCGCGGTAGTAGCCGAGCGCCGCCGCAAGATTGGCGGGATCGCGAAGTGAGTTCTTCGTGGCTGCGACGGCATCACCGCCGTCGAAACCCGGTGACCAGTCGGCCCACAACATGTCGATGTAGGCAAGGTCGTTCGCGGCCACCACCATCTCGGCAAGAGGATGCTGGAAGAAAAACATGTACCAACTGCGCTTCAGTTGCTCGAGGTTGCCAACGAGGGCTGCGCCCATGGCCGGGCCGGGTGGAACCGCCATGCCGACGACGCGCCTCCAACGTTCGGGAGCCAGCATTGCCGCGCCATAGGTTGCGGGCGCACCCCAGTCGTGACCAATGATGACCGCGTTGTCGTCGGCTCCGAGAGCATCGTGCAGGGCAACTGCGTCGGCCGCGAGTGCTGCCGTTTGGTAGCACCCGTCCGAAGGCACCGCGGTTGGCGCGTAGCCCCGCATGTAAGGAGCAACGGCACGCCAGCCGGCCGATGCAAGGCGTTTCATCAGCGGAACCCAGCTCTGTGCCGAATCGGGAAACCCGTGCAGGAGCAAAGCCAGGGGTCCGTCACCCAGTGCGAGGCAGTGGAAGTCGACTCCGCGCGCCGTGACGTGAAGCGGTGCGGGCTGGGTGGCGGGCATGACGGAAAACTAGCCGCTGCGACGAAGGTCACGTTTGCCTCCCATTTACTTCGCGGTCACTTCACGCGTACCTTTCGGAGTCCATGGGGGAATCTTCGACGAACGTTCGTGACGCTGCGTTCAGCGTCACCTTTCACGGCGTTCGTGGTTCGACGCCCTGCCACGGCCACGACATCGTTCGTTACGGCGGCAACACGTCGTGTGTGTCGGTTTTGTCGCCCGGAAGTCAGCCGATCTTGTTCGACCTCGGTACGGGTCTTCGCTACTTCGGACGTGACTGCCTCACGCGTGAGACACGGTTCACCGGAACCTGCCTGCTCACACATTCGCACTTCGATCACACGCAAGGACTTCCGTTCTTTGCGCCACTGCTGAATCCCGACACGGTTCTTCGTGTGCACGGACCCAAGCAAGAAGACGGCATGACCGTGAAGGCGATGTTCGACAAGCTTGTCAGCCCGCCCCTGTTTCCCGTGGGTCTCGATCGCATTGCCGGAACGATCGACTTCATAGATGGCGCGGAAGGCGAATTCTTCGTTGATCGCGTCAAGGTGACGGCCAAGTACATTCCGCACGTCGGCCCAACCTTCGGCTATCGGCTCGACTTCGGTGGTCGTTCGGTTGCGTACCTGCCCGACCATCAGCAGCCAAAGGACGGATCGCACGGCATCAGCGATGCCGCGCGCGAACTGGTCGATGGCGTCGACCTGCTGATTCACGACTCGCAGTACACACCCGAAGAGTTCGAATGCAAGGCCGATTGGGGCCACTGCACCGCCGAATACGCGGTGTGGGTGGCAACAACGCACGGCGTGAAGAATCTCGCATTGTTCCATCACGATCCTTCGCGGTCGGACGACGCGATCGATGCCCGCCTCTCGTGCCTGCGCAGCTTGGGCGCATCAGCCGGCTGCAACGTTTTTGCGGCACACGAGGGTCAGACGGTTCTCGTCTAGTTTGTCCGCGTGAGCGGATTTGATTCCCAGCGTTTTCGTCAGGTTCTCGGCCAGGTGCCGACCAGCGTGGTCGTGGTCACCGGCTTCGATGCACAGGGCACGCCACTTGGTCTCACGATCGGTTCCTTCGTCTCGGTGTCGCTCGACCCGCCTTTGGTCGGTTTCCTTCCGGGAGTCTCGTCGCGCACTTGGGCGGCGATTGCGGCCACGGGAAAGTTCACGATCAACGTTCTCGGCGCCGACCAGGCCGAACTGTGCTGGCGCTTTGCGAAAGAGTCGGACGACCGATTTGCCGACGTCGAGTGGTCGGCGTCATCGAATGGATGTCCGTCACTTGCCGGTTCACTGGTGGCGATCGACTGTGACCTCGAGTCGAACGAGGTGCACGGCGACCATCACTTCTCGGTCGGGCGTGTGACGCACCTCGAAGTGCTTCGTGATGCAAACGCGATGGCCTTCTACCGCGGCAAGGTTGTCGCGGTCATGCCCGGCGAATGAGCGCCCCGGCATTCGTTGCGGCCGTAATTCTCGGTCTCGTGTTCGAGTGGTCGGGCGTCGCGAAACTCGCGAGCCGGAACGCATGGCAGGTCGTGGGCACCCCGTTTGCGACGGGCAGCGTCACCTTCAACCGCTTGGTGCGGTCGCTGTTGCCTTGGTTCGAGATCGTGCTGGGGGGATTGCTGGTTCTTCGAGTCGCACCCGTGGCGACCGGTGCAATCGCAGCACTGGTTCTCGTTGCATTCACATGGGCCTTGGTTCGAGTTCTCGTCACGGGTCAACGGCCGCCGTGCATGTGCTTCGGTGCGGTGCGCGCGCGGCCGATCTCTTGGTTGAGTGTCGCGCGCAACATGTTGTTGCTTGCGTGTGCCGTCACTGCAGCTGTCGCAGCATGAACACCATGTTGTGCGCCTCGTCGCGCCAGTGTTCGTAACGCCCCGACGGGCCACCGTGTCCGGCGCCCATTTCGCAACGGAAGTAGACGGTTGGCGGTGAGGCGAGTGCGCGCATCTTTGCAACCCACTTCGCCGGTTCGTGGTAGCCGACCCGGGGGTCGTTCAGGCCCGCGGTGACGTAGATCGGTGGATAGTCGCGTTGATCGACATTGTCATAAGGCGAATACGACAGCATGTACGACGCCCAGGGTTCGGTGCGCGGGTCTCCCCACTCCTCCCATTCCGTCACGGTGAGGGGCAGCGATGGGTCGCTCATTGTCGACACGACGTCGACGAAGGGAACGGCAGCAACCGCCGCACCGAAGGATTCGGGCGACATGTTCAGACAGGCGCCGACGAGAAGCCCGCCTGCACTGCCGCCGTAGAGGGCAATGCGCCGGCGACCAACGAGGCCGCGCGCCTCGAGGTGCGCGGCACATGAGATGGTGTCGGTGAATGTGTTGCGCTTGTCGAGGAGGCGGCCGTTCAGGTACCACCGTCTTCCCATTTCGCCGCCACCCCGCGGGTGGGCGATTGCCCACACCCAGCCGCGGTCGAGCATCGAGAATCGTGCGACGGAGAAGCGCGGAGCGATCGACACTTCGTAGCTGCCATATGCATACAACACGCCGGGGGCGCTGCCGTCGGAGGGCGTGTCGCGCCTCACGACGATATCGACCGGAATCGATGTGCCGTCAGTGGCGGTGGCCCACTCGCGAAATGAGGTGTACTGCGAGAGGTCGACATTCGGTGTACCGACACGCTTGAGAATCGTCGTCGCTCCGGTGTTCAGGTCGAATTCGGCCACCGTTGGTGGGGTCAACATCGATTGATAGGCGAAGCGCACCGTCGTTGCTGCCCACTCGGGGTTGGAATCAAGATCGACGTCGTGTGGTTCACCGATCACGGGAATCGGAGTCTCCGTGCCGTCACGCTTGATCAGCCGCACGCGTGGCTGAGCCTCTTCCCATTCGCTGATCGCGAGGAATCCATCGAACGCATCGACTTCGATGATTCGTCTTCCCGGCCGGTGGGGGATCAGCTCGGCCCACTGCTCCGGGTCATCGTACGAAGCCGTCAACACCCGGAAGTCCTCGGCCTCCAGATTGGTCAGAATGACCAGGCGGTCGCCCCAGTCGTCGACCGAGTACTCGACGTCGGCCGTGCGAGGGCGCACGAGGGTCGGCGGGTCGAGCGGCCTCGCCGCATCGACGATGTGGCACTCGCTCGAACTACGGGAAGCGGTTTCGATGATGACGAAACGGTTCGACCGTGTGCTTCCGACGCCAACATAGAAGCGTTCGTCGTTGTCGCTGAACACGGTCACATCGTCGGCCTGTGACGTTCCGATGCGATGGCGCATCACGCGGTACGGGCGCATCGCATCGTCGTTCAGCACGTAGAACAGATGTTGTGCGTCGGCACTGAATGCAACCCCTGCGTAAGACGTTCCGAGGATGCGGTCGTCGAGGTCGATGCCGGTTGCCAAATCGCGGACACGAAGCTCGTACTGTTCGCTTCCGTCGGTGTCGAGCGACCAGGCGAGGAACCGGTGCGACGAGTCGATCTCGAAGACGCCGACGGCGAAGTAATCGTGGTCCCCGGCTTCGGTGTTTTCGTCGAGAATCACCGATTCGGTTGCGCTTGCCGCGGACCTGCCCCGACAGTGGGTGGGGTAAGCGAGCCCCTCTTGGGTTCGCGAGACGTACCACCAGTCACCATGGAGCACCGGCACCGACATGTCGGTCTCGACGACTCGGGATTTGATCTCTTCGAAGACCTCTTCGACCCCGGGGCTTCCGGTGGCAAACCATGAATCGGCGAATGCATTTTCCGCCTCGAGGTACTTCACCGTCTCGGGGTCGTCACGATTCTGCAGCCATGCCCATGGGTCGACGACATCGCCCGTCGGACGCTTCCATACGTGATGTCGTTTGGGTGCAATTGGGGCATCGGCGTCGGTCACACGGTCAGGGTAGGGCAGGCTGCGAACGACACGGGTAGTTTTTCGACATGCACGTGTGGATCGACCAAGACCTCTGCACCGGGGACGGCTTGTGCGTCGATCATTGCCCCGACGTGTTCGTGCAGTTGGAAGATGGCATTGCCTACGTTGCTCAGGACGGTTCACCGCTGAACGACCCGGGCGGAGCGCGCAGCTTGGCATGGGTTGGTTTGCGTCACCACGGAGCAGTCGTCGAGGCAGCCGAGGTTTGTCCGGGGGAGTGCATCTTCATCGAGATGGACTTGGCCATCGGAGCCTGAGCAGTGAAGAAGCACTGGCTCGTCGTGGCCTGCGGAGCTTCGATCGTGATCTCCGTGCCGCAGCAGGTTTCTGCAGCCGACCAAGTCACAAGTCTCGACATCAGGGCTGAGGTTCGCGCACCGTTCAGGGCAACGGCGTTTCCCAAGGTGGCGTCATCAAGGTGGCCCTTGGCGGTGCCGGTTCGCGAGGCTTGGGAGTCCGGAGCCAATTCGTGGTCCGCCGCGCGCCGCGCCGCGTTCATCGCCGATCCGCTTGTCAGTGCGACCGACATCGGCTTGTCGAAACAGGCGAACGCGCAACGTGCGGACCGTGACCCTTCGCAATGGCTGCCCGCGCCTGCGCAGCGTTGCGCGTACGTCGCGAAATGGATAGCCGTGAAGTTGGCGTGGAACCTCGCAGCCGATTCGACCGAGGTGGCGCGACTACGACGCGTGGTTTCGTCGTGTCCTGCCGTTTCGACGACGACCAACACGGCACCGTTGGCGTCTTTCCCGACGACAACGTCCAGGGGCTCGGTGTCGCCCGGCATCATTCCAACGACGACCACGGCATCCGCAATCGTCGGGGGAACGACGGATGCGTTGACTGAGTTGGCAAAGGTGAGGATTTCACCCGAGTACACGGTGGGTTATGACCGTGACCTCTTTCCGCACTGGAAGGACCTCGATGGCGACGGGTGCGACACGCGCAAAGAGGTCCTGATCCGCGACAGCCGCAGTGCGGCAGTCGTTGGTTCGTCGTGCACGGTGACGACCGGCAACTGGTACTCGCCCTATGACGGAGCAACGTGGACCAACCCGTCCGATGTCGACATCGACCATGTCGTTGCGCTCAACGAGGCGTGGCAGTCGGGTGCCTACGCCTGGACGACGCAACAGCGCACGAACTACGCAAACGACCTCACGGATTCGCGAACGCTGCTGGCCGTCACCGATTCGGTGAATCAATCAAAATCCGACAAGGATCCGACCCAATGGCTCCCGCCGCTTGTCGAATACCGCTGCGCGTACCTGGCGAACTGGGTGTCGGTCAAGGTCCGCTGGTCGCTCACCATGGACGAGGCCGAGCACGCAGCGGTGAAAACGGCGTTGGCGGGCTGCGGGTCGGTGGTTGGTGCATCACCCGTCGCGGTGCCGCAAACCCCGGTGGTTTCCACCACATCGATCGCTGCGGTGCTCGTTGTGAGCCCCGGGGCGTTTTGCTCGCCATTCGGGGCGACCGGCGTGTCGGGAAAGGGGATCCCGTACACCTGCAAACCCTCGGAGACCGAGTCGCGGAACAGGTGGCGTCCCTGAGGCCTGCCGATAGCCTGCAAGACCTATGTCGAAGAAGACCAAGAAGCGCAAGGCCCGTCTCCGCCGCTCGAAGGCCAACCACGGCAAGCGCCCGAACATGGGTCGCGGCTGAGCCGCACATCAAACGATTTCACATGACATCCATCGCCGCACTGGTGGTGGGTGGTGCTCCCGAACCTTGGGAGTCATTGGGGTTCGCGAAACTCTCGACCGAGGGTACGCGAACCCTTTTTTCATTGGTCGACACGATGCTGATCGTCGACTCGGCGAGGGAACCGGGCATGGTCGATTGGCAACTCGCTGATTCGCCCTTCAGCGGGCCGAGCGGGAAAATCGGTTGCCTCGGGGTTGATCACGTCGTGTGGCGCACGGATGACCTCGACGCCACGTGTGACGAGATCACCCGCCTGACGGGCGCACCGCGCAAGCGTGTACGCGATGCGGGAAACGGCGTTGTTCAGGGATTCCACCGCGTCGGGGGCATGGTGGTGGAGGTTGTCGCCGGCGGCGCGCCGGCGGGTGAGCCGCACCTGTGGGGCTTTGTGGTCAACGTCGCCGATCTCGACGCCGTGTGCACATTTGCGGGTCCCGACGTTGTCGGATCACCCAAAACGGCGGTTCAGCCCGGGCGACGCATCGCCACGGCGCGCTCGACTGCGGGCCTTGGCGTGCCCTTCGCGCTGATGGACACGACCCCCTAGCGGTCGTCGTCAACGTCGCCGTTCAGGTAGGCCGTGCCGACGTCGCACGTGGCAGCAATCGGGCACCAGCGACACGGTGGGCCGGGTGACCGTGTTGGTGTGCGTTGCTGGCGGTCGAGTTCGTCGATCAGCTGCGCTCCCTCGACCAAACGGCGAACTGCGGCGCGCAACGTACCCACGTTGACGTCTTCGGTGTCGATGCGCTGTGAGTCGAGCGAAAACGTCGCGGTGAGTCGTGGAGTTTGGCGGGACTTCACCGTTTCGACCAACGAGTAGAAGCGCAGGTCTTCGCGGTGCGATGCGGTGATGCGACCGGTCTTCAAGTCGATGATCACCTTGCTGCCGGGCTGGCCGATCGTCAGGTCGGAACGGGTGGACAAGACGATCGCCCCTCCGAACAGGTTGACCTTGGCCGACGATTCGATGACAGGACGCCAGTTCGCCTTGAGCGGAGGGAACGAGTCTTCGTACTTGGTCACGAGATCGACGACCGCCGAGCGCAGTTCTGCTTGTTCCGCAGGGGAGAGTGACGCGACGAAGTCGGATGCCGTGCCGCGTTCGGATTCGACGATTCGATCGAGAGCGTCGTCGACGAGTTCGCCCGGACTGCGCGGAGTGCGGAGGTTGATCAGCAGTTCGATCGCCTTGTGTGCAACGGTGCCACGGACAGAGGGAATCGACCATTCGAATGTGTCGCGGGAGGCGACGTGGTGTGCTTCGCAGGCGTGGACGCCGCCCAGTTTGTGTTTGGTGATGAACAGTGCCTTGTCGGGCGTGTAGTGGGCAGCCAGAGGTTCGAGCGCATCGACCAGATGGGCTTCGATTTCGTCGGCCAATTCGGGTGATGACGGCACGAAGTCGGGGCGTTTGGCCAACGAGTCGAGCACCATTTGCTGGATGGGGTTCAGGGTGTCGTCGGCCACGGGTCAACACTAGGAATGCGGTGTCACACCCCGGTGGCACCATGGCGCCATGAACGAGACGAGCGGTGCCTACTTCGTGAACGCCGCGAACCTCCTCATCGCGGTCGCAGGTCGTTTCGGCCTTGTTGCTCCGGGCTTTCGCAGCCCGCCGCGCATCGTTGGCGTTCAGCGCACCGTGCGTCGGCGCCCTGGCGGCGGTGTGGTGGCGGTTGCCGTCAAGGGTCGGCCAATGGCTGCGGTTCTTGCCGACATGATCGAAGGCGTGATCGTGGTGAACAACCTGCAACCTCCCGAATCTGACACCGTTCGTGCCGCACTGTGGACCGAAGTTGCAGGTCTGTTGACGCGCGAAACGCCATCACAAGTTCGCCACGTAGCCTGACGCCGTTGCCCGGGTGGCGGAATTGGCAGACGCGGGGGGCTTAAACCCCCCTGGCCCGAAAGGGCCGTGTGGGTTCGAGCCCCACCCCGGGCACTTCACTCAGTCCACGCGGTGAAGGTCGTCGCGTATCGGCATGATCGAGCACGCATCACCGACACGAAGTTGCGTACGGTCAACGTCGACCGTGGCGAGATCGCCTGACGATCGTCGGACAACGATGCGCTGGTTGGCCCCCAGAAACTCGATTCGTTCGATTCGGTCGGGTCCGCCGGGAGAGATGGTCAGTTCGTGGGGTCGCGCAACTCGTCTCGTGCCCGAGCCGTCGTCGATGAACGTTGCGATGTCGATGAACGAGGCGACGAAGCGGTTGAGCGGAGTGCGGTACACAACATCGGGGGTGTCGCATTGTTCGACGCGCCCCGAATTCATCACCGCAACGCGGTCGCCGAGTGTGATGGCTTCGCGCCGGTCGTGGGTGACGAGAATCGCCGCAGTACCGGCAGTCTTCAGGATGTCGACAACCTGCCGACCGAGATCCGCGCGCAGGACTTCGTCGAGGCTGGCGAAGGGTTCGTCGAGAAGCACGATGCGGGGCCGAGGGGCCAGTGCGCGGGCAAGGGCAACACGTTGCTGTTCTCCGCCCGACAACTGATGGGGGTAGCGACGACCCAATCCCGACAGTCGAACAAGGTCGAGCATCTCTTCGACACGCTCGCCTCGCTCGCGCCGTGGAAGGTGTCGAAGTCCGAATGCAACATTGTCGGCGATTCGCAGGTGGCCGAACAGCGAACTCTCCTGGAAGACAAAGCCGATGTTCCTCCCTTCGGCCGGCACCGTAGTGACGTCACGGTCGGCGATGCGCACGATTCCGTCTTCGGCGGAGTCGAGGCCGGCGATGATGCGCAGTAGCGACGACTTGCCGCATCCGCTCGGGCCGACCAAGGTGAGTAGTTCGGCATCGCGAACGGAGAGGCTGACGTGGTCGACGACGACCTTGCCGCCGATCGCACGTGTTGCGTTGCTGACTTCCAGTGCCGTCATGATGCAACCTCGGCGCCGCGATCGAGAGCCGTCAGCAATGCGCCGATTGCGCACATCCCTACCACGACGATCGTGAGTGACGGCAGTGCGGCCTGCGCCCAGAGGCTTTCCGAAGTGGCTTGCCAGACCCAAACGGCAAGGGTGTCGAAGCCGAACGGACGCAGCAGCAGTGTGATCGGTAGCTCTTTCATCAGATCGATGAGCAGCAAAGCACCCGCTGCAACAATCGAAGCTCGTGCGGCGGGAATCTCGACCGACCATGCGACCCGGACGGGTCGTGCGCCGAGCATGCGTGCGCTGGCGATGGTCGACGACGGTACGCGTTCGAGGCCGGATTCGACGCCGTGCAGCGCGACGGCGAGGAACCGCACCGTCAATGCAAACACAAGGCCTGCAAGCGAGCCGACGAAGACGAAGCCACTCGAGACAACTCCCGAGCGGTCGAGAGCTGCAAGTGTGATGACTGCACCCACTGCCACGACGGGTCCCGGCATTGCGTACCCGAGAGCAGCCACGCGACCCACGAAGCGCCCGATTGTTCCCCGTCGACGCGCGAGAAGTGCAAGAAGCGTTCCCAATCCGATGCAGGTCACGGCGGCGAAGAACGCAACCACCAAAGTTCCCGAGGTGTGGTGCCACAGCCCACCTGCGACGGTTTGGGTGGCGCCGGTGTCGGCGGCTTCGCGGGCCCAAATGATGAGTCGCGTGAGGGGAAGTCCAACCGCGATGACGAGCACGGTGACCGACGCAGAGACGGCAACGGTGCGACCCACCGGACCTAGTGCGATGGCCGACAGTGGTCGGCTGGAGGCACGGCGGCCGAAGCGCGCCGAACCGCGCAACAGGCGCTCGAGTCCAATCAGAAGGATCGCCGCGGCCATCAGCGTGGTGGCAAGTTCGGCCGCGGAGTCGCGGCTGCCCGTTGCGTACCAAACACGCAATACACCGTCGGCGACGGTGCTGACGTTGAACAGGCGAACGGTGCCGACGTCGGTGAGAACTTCCATCATCACGAGTGTCGCGCCGGCTGCCAGTGCGGGCCGGGCAGAGGGAAGCGCGACACGAAAGAAAGTGCGTACCGGCCCCACTCCGAGCATGCGCGCTGCATCGTGCATGTCGCTTCCCTGCGAGCGAAACGCGGCGCGTGCGAAGAGATAGACGTAGGGATAGAGCGTGAGAGTCAGCGTCGCTGCACACAGCCAGATCGAACGCACTCCGCGTGCGCCGAGCGGACCCGACAAGGTGTCGAGCCAGACGAAGCCCGCCACGTAGCCGGGAATTGCAAGGGGAGCGACGAACATCCAGGCAATCAAGCGTCTACAGGGAAAGGCGTAGGCCGTGACGAGCCAGGCGAGCGCGGTGCCGAGCAGCAGGGCTCCGGTGACCACCGTGACGAGCAGCGTCGTCGTGTCAATGATCATTCCGGGGAGACGCGTCTCCCACAGTTCCGCCCACATCGTCGTCGTTGGGTTGAGGATCGATGTGACGATGACAACGACGGGTGATGCAACGAGGAAAGAGACGATGCCGAGGGCGAGCCACCCCCATGTCGTACCCAAACGAGTTTTCGCTGCGGAGACCAAGAGGTCCCTACTCGTAGCCGGCGCGCGACAACAGCTCGACTGCGTCGGGGTTCAGTCGACCGAGTTCACGAACTGCGGCTGTATCGGCGGTGAAGTCTCCGAGCGCAACAAGGGCCTCCGCAGGAGCAACGTCGAGCGCAGCCGGGTACTCGAAGTTGGCATCGCTGAACAGTTTCTGGCCGTCGGTTGCGAGCCACTCGAGCAGTTCGAGAGCCTCGGACGGGTTCGGTGCCGACGCGGTGATGCCGGCCGTACTGACGTTCAGGTGTGCACCCGACGAATCTTGGTCGGGCCAGCTGAGAGCGACCGGCAGGTTTGCGTCTTCGGTCTTCAGTCGCGC
>CAZKVD010000026.1:0-15172 GCA_964556145.1 uncultured Bifidobacterium sp.
GACTCACGGTAATAGGTACGCCCACGTAGTTCCTCGGGCAGGTAGTCGCGGGGTTCGGCGGCGGGCGATTCGCTGCTTGCCACGTGGGGCGACACGTAGCCGGAACCATGACCCAGTTGCGCTGCCCCGCCGTAATGCGCGTCGCGCAGGAACACAGGTACCGAGCCGATGTCGCCGCGGCGAACGTCGTCCATCGCGGTCCAAATTGCCATCGATGTGGCGTTGTTCTTCGGCGAACGACACAGATGAACCGTTGCCTGTGCAAGGTTGAGTTGCGCCTCGGGCATTCCGACGAAGTCGACTGCCTGCGCCGCAGCGGTCGCGACAACGAGCGCAGTGGGATCGGCCATCCCGATGTCCTCGCTGGCGAGAATCACGAGGCGCCGGGCAACGAACCGCGGGTCCTCCCCCGCGACCAACATTCGCGCGAGCCAATGCAGTGCCGCATCGATGCTGGATCCACGCACGCTCTTGATGAAGGCCGACACAACGTCGTAATGATCATCGCGTCCGTAGCGAAGAGCGCTCGAGCTGATGGCGGCCTCGACATCGGCCACGGTGACGTGCCCCGCACCCGCCGAACCCTCGCGCGTTCGCGACAACGCACACGCCACCTCGAGCGAAGTGAGGATCTGTCGCCCGTCGCCCTGTGCGACGGACAAGAGATGCTGGCGCGCGTCGTCATCGATCGTCACCGCTTCGGCGGCCAGCCCCCGGTCGACCAGTTGCGCAAGGTCGTCCCGCCCGAGTGGCTCGAGACGAAAGAGCGTCGACCGACTGAGGAGTGGCGCATTGACCTCGAAGTAGGGGTTCTCCGTCGTCGCTCCGATCAGAACGATCGTGCCGTCCTCGACCGCGGGCAGCAGCGCATCCTGCTGCGAAGTGTTGAAGCGGTGAATCTCGTCGATGAACACGATCGTGCGACGTCCGAACTGTCCGAGACGGTCGCGTGCAGCCGCCAATGCCTCGCGAACGTCCTTGACGCCCGAGGTGACGGCCGACAGCCGGATGAACTCGGATTTCGTCGACGCTGCAACGACTTCGGCCATCGACGTTTTTCCCGTTCCGGGTGGACCCCAAAAGATGACTGACGTCAGTCGGTCGGCCTCGACGAGCATCCGTAGGGGCCCGCGGGGCCCAACCAGATGCTGTTGACCCACGACCTCATCGATGCTGCGTGGACGCAGCCGTGCAGCAAGCGGCGCCTGACGACGCAACTTGTCGGCGACCGACGCAGAGAACAGGTCGTCGGCCGTGGTGCCCTACTTTGTCGCAGGCGGCAGGACGCGGATGCCCAGCTCGGCGAGCTGCGCTGCGTCAACCTTGGTCGGGGCGTTCGTCATCGGGTCGAGACCGGATTGCGTCTTCGGGAAGGCGATGACCTCGCGGATGTTTTCTTCGCCGGCAAGGATTGCGGTCAAACGGTCGATGCCGAACGCGAAACCGCCGTGGGGAGGCGCGCCGTACTTGAAGGGCTGCAGGAAGAAGCCAAAACGCTTGTCGGCTTCCTCGTCGCTGATTCCCAGTTTGTTGAAGACCGTGCGCTGCATTTCGGGGTCGTGGATTCGGATCGAACCTGAACCAAGCTCCCATCCGTTCAGAACGAGGTCGTATGCAAGCGCACGAACACGCAACGGATCGGTGTCGAGCAGTTCCAGGTCGTCGGGGTGCGGATGACAGAACGGATGGTGTCCGGGGCGCGGCCGACCGGTTGCAGCATCGACACCCACGAACAACGGGAACTCGATCACCCAAACGTAGCGATACGGACCTTGGTGTACCGGCGGGCGACCGATGTCGTTGCGCAGCTGGCCGAGCACTTCGCACGTTGTCATCCATTCGTCGGCGACGATCAGGATCATGTCGCCCGCAACCGCGCCAAAACGCGTGATGATCGTCGCGGTCTCGTCGGCCGAGATGAACTTGGCGACTGGCGATTCGAACGTGCCGTCTGCGCCAACCTTCAACCAGACAAGACCTTTGGCTCCTAGTTGCTTGGCGCGGTCGGTGATGGCATCGAGGCGCCCGCGCCCCCATGCGGCTTGTTCCGGATACGTGGCAGCGTCGACCCTGATTCCCTTGATCGATGCCGCCGACGAGAAAGCCTTGAATTCGGTCTTCGCGAACACGTCGGTCAGCTCGACGAGCTCCATGCCGAAACGAAGGTCGGGCTTGTCGACCCCGAAACGCTCCATGGCGTCACGCCAGGTGATCTGTTCGATCGGGGGAACGTCTTCACCCGTCGCAGCCTTGGCTGCAGCCGTAACCGCCCGACCGATGGCGGCAAGCACGTCGGGTTGGGTGACAAAGCTCATCTCGGCGTCGAGCTGCATGAACTCGTACTGACGGTCGGCACGCAGGTCTTCGTCACGCAGACAACGAGCAATCTGGTAATAGCGATCGACACCGGCGACCATCAACAGCTGCTTCCACAACTGCGGTGATTGCGGAAGCGCATAGAACGAACCGGGCTCCTTGCGGGACGGCACCAGGAATTCACGCGCCCCTTCGGGAGTCGACGGCATGAGGAACGGCGTCTCGACCTCGACGAAGCCCTGGCCTTCCATTGCTCCACGGATTGCCGAGTTGATTCGGGCGCGCAAGCGGACGTTTTTCTGCATGCGCTCACGACGGATGTCGATGTAACGGTGGCGCAGTCGCACATTTTCATCGACATCGTCGGCACGCGAGTCGACGGGGAACGGCGGCGGCTCGGAGACGTTCAACACCTCGACACGACATTCGCCGATTTCGATCTCACCGGTCGGAAGCGCCTCGTTCAGAGTGCCTTCGGGGCGACGTCGGACCTCACCGGTGATACGCACGACGTACTCGGAACGAACGTCGACGGTGCGGTCGACAACGCACTGGACGACACCCGAGTGGTCGCGGATGTCGAAGAACGCCAGGTGTTCACCATGCTCGCGACGACGGGCGAGCCATCCACAGATGGAGACGGTGGTGCCGATGTGCTCGGCGCGGAGTTCGCCACAGAGGTGCGTACGCAGGGAGGTTGCGGAGTTGGTCATCACTTGGCTTTCTTCACGATGTCGACCACGGTCGCGATGACCGCATCGAAGGAGTATTCGGATTGTTCGCCGCCGTCCATGGGTCGCACGGTTGCGACCCCGCGGGCGAGTTCGTCCTCGCCGATGATAACGGCGACCAACGCACGACTCTTGTTGGCGGACTTCATCTGGGACTTCATACTCTTTGCCCCGTAGGCACGCTCGGCTCGCAGTCCGGCAGCACGCAAGGCAGCGGCCATTTTGAGAGCCGCCCTGCCGCCGGTGGTGTCGACGACAAAGACATCGGCTCCTTGATCGGGGGCCGGAAACACTCCCTCCGCATCGCATGCAAGAAGAGTCCTGTCGAGGCCGATTGCAAAGCCGATACCGGGTGTGGGGTCACCGCCGAGATCTTCCACGAGACCGTCGTAACGCCCGCCACCGCCCACGGCCGTCTGCGCTGATTCGAGCGCAGTCGATACGAACTCGAACGTCGTGCTTCGGTAGTAATCAAGACCACGCACGAGTCGATCATTGACCACGTAATCGATGCCCAGCAGGGCCAAACCTTCCTGCACCGCATCGAAATGTCCGGCCGCCTCCGGGCTGAAGAATTCGGAAATCGACGGGGCCTGGGCGATGACCTCCGCATCTTCGCTGCGCTTCGAATCGAGGACGCGCAGCGGATTGCGGGCGAGAGTGGTCCTGCTCTCTTCACTCAACTCGGTCACATGGGCATGGAAGTACGACGCAAGCGCTTCGACGTAGCGTGCCCGGTCACCCGTGTCGCCGAGTGAGTTGATGTGAAGCTCGACGTTCCGCAAACCGAGGGAGCGGTAGAAGTCGTGGGCAAGAGCGATCACCTCGACGTCGAGTTGCGGATCATCGACACCGAGAACCTCGACACCGACCTGATCGAACTGGCGATAGCGGCCCTGTTGTGCCTTTTCGTACCTGAAGTTCGGGCCTGCGTACCAGACCTTCCACGGCACAACCGGATGATGCTGAACGTAGGCGCGACAAACTCCCGCGGTTTGTTCGGGCCGCAATGCGATGTGCCGGCCGCCCTTGTCGACAAAGTCATACATCTCTTTGGTGACGACATCGGTGGCATCGCCGAGACGCTGAAACACGCCGAGGTCCTCGAACATCGGCAGGATGATCTGGCTGTATCCGGCCGACTCGACAACGCGGGCAAACCCGTCGACGAAGGCCCGCCAGCGGGCCGCATCGGGGGGCAGGATGTCGCGCGTCCCGGGCGTTGTTTGGAATTCGGGCACGCCCGCAGGCTAGTCGTCGGGGCCCTGGTTCGACCCCGAATTGTCACCGGGCGAGGCACTACGCACCTCGAAGACGGCATCGATGTTCTTGATCGTTCGCATGACAGATTCGAGGTGGCCGGCGTTGGCCAATTCGAAATCAAAGCGCATACGTGCCACTCGGTCGGCGCCCGTCACCGTGGAGCACGCGACGATGTTCACGTGCTGATCCGAAAGAGCATTGGCGACGTCGCGCAACAAACGCGTGCGATCGAGGGCTGCAACCTCGACCGAGGCACGGAATGTACTTGCTCCCCCTTCGACCCATTCGACATCGACGATGCGGTTCAAAGGGTGCCGCGCGAGAGCAGCCGCCTCGGGGCAGTCGGCGCGGTGCACGGAGACGCCGCGCTCTTTCGAGAGGAAACCCGTCACTTCGTCGCCAATTGACGGCGAGCAGCAGGTGGAGAGTCGTACGATCACATCGTCGGTTCCCTCGACGCGAATCGAACCGCCGACACTGCGTCGGGGTCGATCCACCCGGAGGTCACCTGCAAGGTGTTCCGGATGTTCCCCGCCGCTGAGGGCGTCTGCGACGCGGCGCGCGACTTCGCCCGCAACGATCACGCCCTCGCCGACTTCCGCAAGGAACGAGTCGATGTCCTTGTGGCCGGCGGCTTCGACCTGAACGGCCAGCGCGTCGGACGCCCAGATTCCCGACAGGCCGATTCCGAGACGACGGAACTCACCCGCGAGATCGTCGCGACCGACTTCGATCATCTCTTCGCGATGCTCACGCGAGAACCACTGACGGATCTTGTTGCGAGCACGGGGACTTCCGACGAATTCCAGCCAATCGCGCGACGGCCCGGCGTCGGCGTTCTTGGCGGTGAAGATTTCGCACGTGTCACCCGACTTCAACTGGTGATTCAACGTCACGAGCCGGCCGTTCACCTTGGCGCCAACACATGCATGACCAACCTCGGTGTGAACTGCGTACGCAAAGTCGACCGGCGTTGAATCGAGAGGCAGCGGAATCACGTCACCCTTGGGGGTGAACACGAACAACTCGTCCTGAACGAGGTCGGCTTTCAGGCCTTCCATGAACTGCGTCGGGTCGATGACCTCGGACTGGGTCTCGATGATGCGGTTCAGCCAGTCGATGTCGCCCGGAGTGGTGCCATCTTTGTAGGAGTAGTGCGCAGCGACTCCCCACTCGGCACGGTTGTGCATTTCGCGGGTGCGAATCTGAACCTCGATCGGCTTCCCCTCGGGACCGATGACCGTTGTGTGCAGCGACTGGTACAGGTTGAACTTCGGCATCGCGATGTAGTCCTTGAACCTGCCGACAACCGGCTTCCAGCGTCCGTGGATGCAACCGAGCGCCGCATAACAATCCTTCACCGAGTCGACGATGATGCGAATCGCAACCAAGTCGAAGATCTCGTCGAACTCGCGACCCTTTTCGACCATCTTTTCGTAGATGCTCCACAGGTGCTTTCCACGGCCGGTTACATCGGCCCGCACGTTCAGTTCGCTGAGACGAGACTGAACTTCGGCGATCGTCTTGGCGAGATAGACGTCGCGTTCGGGAGACCGCGTGGCAACCAAGTGGTCGAGCTCGGCGAAACGCTTGGGGTAGATGGCCGAGAACGACAGATCCTCTAGTTGCTGTTTGATCTCCTGCATACCGAGGCGGTGTGCAAGCGGCGCGTAGATGTCGAGCGTTTCGTGGGCGATGCGCTGTTGCTTTTCCACCGGCATGCCCGCAATCGTCCGCATGTTGTGCAATCGATCGGCCAACTTGATGACAAGCACGCGAATGTCGCGTGCCATGGCGACGAGCATCTTGCGCATCGTCGCGGCCTGTTGGGCTTCTTTCGAATCGAACTGCAGGCGTTCGAGCTTCGTGACACCGTCGACGATCGCTGCGACGTCGGCACCAAATTCGGACTCGACCTCGTCGAGGGTGATTTCGGTGTCCTCCACGGCGTCGTGCAACAGGGCCGCAGCCAGTGACGTGTCATCGAGTCCGATGTCGGCCACGATCTTGGCAACGGCAATCGGATGGTTGATGTACGACTCACCACTTCCCCGCACCTGATGCTGATGCGCTCGGCGCGCTGTCAGATACGCACGGTTGCTCAGCGTCACCGACGCCTTGGGATGACGCGACCGATACGACGCGAGCAGCGGCGCGAGCTCCTCACTCGGGGCGGTTGCCTGCCGCCTCCAGGGAAGAACGCGGTCACCGGTCGCCATTGGGTCCCCGTTAGTAGGTGATCACCGACGAAACAGAGTGATTGGACAGGGTGTTTCGGCCGCCGAGCGCCGCCAGTTCGAGCAGGAACAAACACCCGGCAACCTTGGCTCCGAGCCCCTCGACCAGTCGCACCGCGGCCTGCGCGGTGCCGCCGGTGGCCAGCACGTCGTCGACGATGACAACCGAGTCACCCGGCGCCAACGCATCACGGTGAATCTCGAGCTGATCGGTGCCGTACTCGAGGGTGTATTCCTCACGCACAACTGCCCACGGCAATTTGCCGGCCTTGCGAACGGGCACGAACCCGGCGTTCAGATGGAACGCGACCGGGGCCGCCATGATGAAACCACGCGCTTCGATGCCGATCACCTTGTCGACCCGCTTGCCGTGAGTCAGACCCACGATTGCGCGGACCGCCGCGTCGTATCCGGCGGGATCGGCGAGAAGAGGTGTGATGTCTCGGAACATGACCCCCGGCGACGGGACGTCGGGAATGTCGCGGATGAGCCGCTGCAGATCGGCTGGCGTCATGGCGTTCACCGCTTGCGCTTCTTGCGCGGACGCGGCGGATGCGACAACACGGCCGTTGCCTGCGCCGCGGGTGAACCAACAAGGGCCGGTTCGTTGCGGGCTTCGTCCCCGTCATTTGCGCGTGCCGACCCCCGCGCGGCACGCCGCGACACGGGCGCACCGGTGGTGGCCAACTGAGCCATGTCGGCACCGGTCGAGATTTGGCCGACCAATGTGCGGTATTTGGGTTCGCGCTCCTTCATGACCGTGAGAATCGGAGTCGCAATGAAAATCGAGGAATAGGCACCCGTCAACAGACCAACGAAAAGGGCGATCGCAAATTCTTGCAATGCAACCGCGCCGAGAATTCCCGAGCCGACAACCAAGAGCGACAGCACCGGCAACACCGCCGCGAGCGAGGTGTTGAGCGAGCGCATCAACACCTGGTTCATCGACACGTTGGTGATGTCGGCATACGACACCCGCTGGCCGGCGTAGCGATGGTCGTTGTCCTTGACCTTGTCGAACACCACGATGGTGTCGTACAGAGAGAAACCGAGAATGGTGAGAAATGCGATCACCGTTGCCGGCGTCACCTCGAAACCAAGGATTGAGTACACGCCAACCGAAACTGCCACGTCGTGGGCCATTGCGGCGATGGCCGCAATGGCCATCTTCCACTCGAAGCGCCAGGCGATGTACAACGACACCAGCAAGAAGAACACGAGCAGGGCGCGGATTGCCTTTTCGGTGATGCTGCGACCCCACGACGAACTGACGTCGGACACACTGACCCCGATCGTGTCGACGCCCGACTTGTCGGCCAGCTCACTTTGCACCGCGTCTCTGACCTCGGGTGTCTGCTCACCCACCTGGATGCGGATGCGCTCGGCATCACCGCTGCCGAGCACCTGGATCTTGGCGTTGGCGGTCTCGATCTTGTTTGCCTCGAGGACCTCACGTGCGGATTCGACGGTGAGCTCGCCCGCCACCGGGGCTTCCCACGCCACACCACCCTTGAAGTCGATACCCAGGTTCAGGCCCTGGAAGATCAACGAGCCGACGGTGACAACGAGCAGGACGATGGAAAGACCGAAGCCCCACCAACGGCGACCCGAGAAGTCGACCGTGGTTTCACCGTTGTAGAGACGACGCCAGCGACCGCTCATGACTGCACACCTCCTGCAACCGCGGTGTCGCCACCGATGACCCGGCGCGCACTGACGCCGAAGACCTTGCCCTTGTTCATGAACTTCGACCGCGCGAGCAGAATGACCGTCGGCCGCGTGAAGAAGTAGGCGATGACCATGTCGCACAAAGTGGACAGACCAAGGAAGAAGGCGAAACCTCGAACTGAGCCGACCGTGAGGAACCACAGCACCAAAGCACCGAGCAGCGACACTGTGTCGGCAGCGAGAATGGTTTTCCACGCCGACTGGAAGCTACGGGTCGCCGAGTTCCGCAGGGTGCGACCCGCAAGAACGTCGTCTTTCAACTTCTCGAAGAACACCACGTAGGAGTCGACCGTGACACCGATCGACACGATGATGCCCGTGACGCCAGCCAGTGACAGCGCGAGGCCGTTGCGCTGCGACAGCCAAGAGATGGCGCTCCACTGCAACATGCCGGACACGGCCAGACCCCCGAGGACCACGAAAGTGAGACGGCGGTAATAGAACAACAGGAACAGCAACACCAGCGCCACGCCGAGAAGCCCCGACCAGAGGGCCGCGTTGAGCGAGTCTTGACCGAGGGTTGCCGAGACTGTTTGTGCCGTCGGCGCACTGAAGCGCACCGGTACGGCACCGAACTCGAGGATCTTGGCCAGGTCGCGCGCCTCGCGCTCGGAGAATTCGCCGGTGATCTGGACGCTTCCCGAGAAGTTGTTGGTTTGAACGACCGGTGCCGAGATCACTTCGCCGTCGAGGACGATGGCGATTTGGCCGGTTGGGCAGTTCTGCGACTTGGTGAAGCACTCGTTGGCGAGGGCATTCCACGTACCTTCGCCCTCGGAACCGTCCTTCAGGCCCACCGTGACGGACCAACCACCGTTGTTGATTTCGGCTGCTGCGTCGTTCTTGAAGACCTGACCGTCGGCTGCGGCAGGACCGGCGTAGTAGACCATGCCGTCACGGCCGTTCAACAACGCAATCTTGTCGCGTTCGTTGGTGAGCGAGATGTCGGGTGTTGCAGGCGCTGTGGTCGGCGTGATCTGAACCAACGTGGTCGTCGGGGCACCGGAGCCGACGGCCGTCGCTTCTGCGGCGACGGTCGTGCTGGTATCGGCCGGTGATGTTGTCGAAGTCGCAGACGGGATGGTTGTCGACGCCTCGGGCATCGACGTCGACGTAGCCGCGCTCGCAAAGCGCAGGCCACTGCCCGGCGCGGGCACCGTTGTCTCGACGAGCGAAGTCGACGCCCCGGCGGAAACCGTCGTCGATGTTTCGCCGCCAAGGGTTGTCGAGGTGTCACCGGCGATGGACGTCGTGGTGGCACCGGCGACCGTTGTCGAGGTGGCGTCGTTGTTCGGCATCCCGGACTGCAGAACCGGCCGCATCAGAACTTCACCGGTACGTCCGACGATGTCGAGAGCCCGCTTCTGGTCCTTCACTCCGGGCAGGTTGATGACAACAGTGTCACCCTGGCGGATGATTTCGGGTTCGGCGACGCCGATCGAGTCGACGCGCTGACGGATGATTTCGACGGCGACCGTGAGGGCGTCGGCGTCGTAGTCGCCTTGGGGTTCGAGCGTGACCGATGCGCCACCCTGTAGGTCGAGACCCAGCGACGGGCTGTTGCCCGCAACGACGTTGGCAACGAGAACGCCCACGGAAAACAGGACGATCCCGACGAGGGATGTGATGAGACGACGACGCACGGGTGTTGCTTACTTCTCGTCGCTCGAGGCCGAACCGGACCCGGTTGCAGGGGTCGATGCGTTGATGCGGCGCGAGATCGAACTGCGCATGACACGAACCTCGACGTTCTCGGCGATCTCAAGCCATGCAACGTCGCCGGCCTGGTCTTCGGTATCGAATCCGGAAATGAAACCGACGAGACCGGATGCGGTCTGCACCTCGTCGCCGATTGCGAGGGCACGGTTCAACTCTTGGGCCTCGCGGCTGCGGCGGCGCTGTGGGCGGATGAGAAGGAAGTACATGGCCACAAAAATGAGACCGAAAAAGAGCAGCTGGAAAATGGCGGCTCCGCCGCTGGAGGAGTTTTCGGCGGCAACGAGGCCAAGGGGGCTTTCGAACATGGGCAAAGCGTAGCCAGTGCTAGGCCCATACCCCCAGCACACGCTCGCGCAGCTCGGCAAAGGTGCCGTTCAGAATCGCCGTCCGCATCGTTGCCATCAACGAAATCGTCCAGGCCACGTTGTGGTACGACAACAGACGGGCCGCCGTCGGTTCACCCGTCTGGAACAGGTGTCGAATGAAGGCGCGGCTGTGTCTGGCGCACACGGCACACGCGCACTGGGCGTCCAACGGCGAGTCGTCCCGCGCATGGCGAACGTTCTTCATGTGGACCTTGCCCGTCGAGGTGAGGGCAGTGCCATGACGACCGAGTCGCGTCTGCATCACACAGTCGAACTGATCGACACCGAGCGCCACCGCCTCGATGAGTGACGCCGGGTCACCGACGCCCATGAGATAGCGCGGGCGGTTCGAGGGCAGATGCGCGGTGGCGGCGGCGAGGGCGGGAATCATCTCTTCGCGTGTCTCCCCGACAGAAAGACCACCGATGCCGTATCCATCGAAATCGAGACCGGCCGTGTGCTTGGCGCTCGCCTCCCGCAACTCGGGCGACGTACCGCCCTGCACGATGCCGAACAACGATTGATCGGGGCGCGAATGATGACCGCGCGCACGAACGGCCCACTCACCCGTGCGACGCAACGACAAATCGATGACCTCGGGTGGAGACGGCAACGCAGGACACACGTCGAGCACCATCTGGATGTCGGCGCCGATCAATTGCTGGACTTCGATTGCTCGCTCGGGGGTGAAACGAACGAGAGTTCCGTCGTACGTTGATTTGAAGGTGACTCCGTCGTCGTCGATCTTCGGGCCGAGTGAGAACACCTGAAATCCCCCCGAATCGGTGAGGGTGAGACCATCCCAGCCCGAGAACTTGCCGAGCCCACCCATGTCGGCGATGAGATCAGCCCCCGGCCGCAACATCAGGTGGTAGGTGTTCCCAAGAACGATTCGTGCGCCGACGGCTGCGTAGTCGTCGGCACTCAGGTACCTGATCGCGCCCCGCGTACCGACGGGCATGAAACACGGTGTCTCGTACGAACCGCGCGCAGTGTGGGCACGGCCCGCGCGCGCACGACCGACGGTTGCGTCGACTTCGAATTGAACGGGGAACACGACTCAACCGTTCTTTCGGGCGAGCAGCATCGCATCACCGAACGAAAGGAACCTGTACTTCTCGCGCACGGCCTCAGCGTAGATGTCGCGCCACGAATCGCCGACGAATGCGCCGATCATCAAGAGAAGCGTCGTACGCGGCATGTGAAAGTTCGTCATCATCACATCGACCACCTGCCAACGAAAGCCGGGCGTGATGAAGAGGTCGGTTCGACCCTCGAGACGACCGGTTGCCGCTGCCGACTCGAGCGCTCGACACGACGTGGTGCCGATTGCAATGACTCGTTTCGCCTCGCGCACCGCACGCCACGTCTCTTCGGGCACGCTGTATCGCTCGGTGTGAATGTGGTGGTCGAGTGGGTTGTCCTCTTCGACGGGTTTGAAGGTGTCGAGACCCACCACCAGTTCAACGGGGACGAAACGTGCGCCACGGGCGCCAATTGCAGCCATCAGTTCGGGGGTGAAGTGCAGCCCCGCGGTCGGTGCCGCGGCCGAGGCCTCTCGGCGGGAGTACACGGTTTGGTAGCGCTCGCGGTCGACCAGAGGCGCGGTGATGTAGGGCGGAAGCGGCATTGATCCGACGGCTGCGATTGCGCCACGACGCTCGGCCGGAGTCGAGCCCCCAACGATTCGCACGATGAAGGTGTCCCCCGCCTGCGACCGACCCTCGATCCCCACGACCTCGACACCACCCGCATCGACGAGCACCTCGCCGTTGCGCACCTTGCGGCCCGGCCTCACCAAGGCTTCCCAACGCTCATCGGTGTCGTCGAGGGACTCCAGCAGCAGCACCTCGACCCGACCGCCACTTTGTCGCCGCAGGTCGAGACGCGCAGGTATCACCCGCGTCTCGTTGATGACGATGACGTCACCCTCGGTCACAAAATCAACGAGATCCGCGACGCGATGGTGAGCGATGTCGTCGAGGGCAACGAGCAGGCGCGCCGAGTCCCGTGGCTCAGCCGGATGCTGGGCAATCAACTCCTCGGGGAGGTCGTAGTCGATGTCGGACAGACGCACTGCGTCAGGTTACGGGCGGCATCGACATGTGCTCGTAAGCAGCAGGAAGCGCAACCCGGCCGCGCGGCGTGCGCGAGATGAACCCTTGCTGAATGAGAAAGGGTTCGTACACATCTTCGACCGTCTCGGGTTGCTCGCTCACTGCGATCGCGAGTGTCGTCAGACCGACAGGGCCCCCGCCGAACTGACGACACAGTGCCGACAGGATTGCCCGATCGACCTTGTCGAGACCTCGCTCGTCCACCCCGAAGACTCGCAAGGCTTCGGTTGCCGTCGCGGCATCGATGGATCCCGCGCCGTGCACTTCGGCGTAGTCGCGGACACGACGCAACAAACGGTTGGCGATGCGCGGTGTTCCGCGACTACGGCGCGCAATTTGTGCCGCACCCTGTGCGTCGACGGGAATGCAGAGGATCCCCGCAGCACGCTGAACGATGGAGCACAGTTCGTCTTCGTCGTAGAAGTCGAGTCGACTGACAAGACCGAAACGATCTCGCAACGGGCCCGTGATCATGCCGGTGCGTGTCGTTGCCCCGACAAGCGTGAACGGCGGCAACGTGAGACGAATCGACGACGCGGCAGGACCCTTGCCGACGACGATGTCGATCTGAAAATCCTCCATCGCGGGATAGAGGATCTCTTCGACGGGACGCGACAGCCGGTGGATCTCGTCGATGAACAGAACATCGCGCTCGGTCAACTTCGTGAGGATCGCCGCGAGATCACCGGCGCGCTCGAGGGCGGGACCGGAGGTGACGTGAAGCGCAACCCCCATCTCTTGGGCGATGATCCCGGCCATCGTCGTTTTGCCCAGACCCGGGGGCCCCGCGAGGAGAACGTGGTCGGCAGCCTGGCCACGCTGTCGGGCCGCGGTGAGAACGATGTTGAGGTGCTCTTTCAGTTCGCGTTGGCCGACGAAGTCGTCGAGCAGTCGCGGACGAAGACCAATTTCGTCGCTTTCACCCGCAATGAGATCGGCCGACACCAAGGCCTCCCCCGTGGGGTTCTTGTCGATGAACTCGTCACGCACGACGCGCCCCCAGAATTGACAAGGCCTCGCGCAACATCTGGTCGAGCGCGGAGTCGTCGGCCGGTGCCAGCTCGGACATCACGTCGCGGATTTCGTCGTTGCCGTAGCCCAAGCCGAGCAACGCCTCGCGCAGGTCGGCAACGGTGGAGGAACGACCTCCGCCCACGCCCGTCGCCTGCGACCCGGACGACGGAACGGAGTCGAAGATGTCGAACTTTCCGCGCAGCTCGACCAACAAGCGCTCGGCCGTTTTCTTGCCGACTCCGGGAACCATCGTGAGCGCCCCGATGTCGGACGTGATGACGATGTGATGGAGGCCGCGCGGTGAGTGCGTACCCAGAATCGCAAGAGCCATCGCGGGACCGATCCCGTGGGCGCCGAGCAGAATGTTGAAACAGTCGCGGTCATCGCGCGACCCAAAGCCGAAGAGCGTCTGTGAGTCTTCTCGGATGTGGTGATGAACGTACAAGAAGCACGACGTGGTCGGTTCGAGTTCGGCAAACACGCGCGGGGTCACCGTGACGAAGTAACCCACCCCGCCGACCTCGACCAGCACCGTCGACGGAGCAATTCGCTCGAGAACGGTTCCGCGCAGTGACGCAATCATCGCGAGGTCCCTGCCGGTGCTACGAGTGCGGGCGACATTGCAAGGTGACACAAGGCAATCGCAGCGGCGTCGGCGGCGTCGGCAGGTTTCGGAACGGTCAACAGACCAAGGCGCATCTGAACCATTCGCTGAACCTGCGCCTTGTCGGCACCGCCCCAACCCGCGACGGTGTCTTTGACCTGGCTCGGCGTGTACTCGGCAACCCGGCAACCACGGCGTGCTGCAGCTGCAAGCACAACGCCACTTGCCTGGGCCACCGCAATGGCGGTTCGGACGTTTGACTGGAAAAAGACCCGCTCGACGGCGACAGCCGACGGATTGAACTCATCGAGAATCGCCTCGATGTCGCCCTGGAGGATCGCCAGGCGCGTCGGGGTGTCGTCGTCTTTGTCGGTACGAACAACCCCGAGCGCAAGCGCCTGGGCTGACCCCGCTTGACCCGGGGCAAGCACCGCATAGCCGCAACGCGTGAGGCCCGGGTCGACGCCAAGGACTCGACCGGTGACTCGTGATGCATCGCGAGACGGGGCGAACATACGTTCTACCGTAGCGCCTGTCGGCGTCCGGAACGAGGACTGCTAGCGGGAGGCGTCGTTGACGGCCCGAACGAGTTCATCGACGGGTCGGAACGTGAGGCCGGCAATGGCCCGATGGGCATAGCGGATGACGCCCTGCGCATCGATCACAAAGACACTGCGTCGCGGGAAACCGAGGGGCCCCAGCGTGCCGTATTGACCGGCGACGGCTTTGTCGGTGTCGGAGAGAAGCGGAAACCCGAACCCGTGCTTGGCCGCGAATCGTTCGTGACTTGCCACATCCTGCGCCGACACAGCCAGCACCTGGGCACCGATGTCGGTGAACTGGGCAAGGTCGTTGTTGTAGCAGTTCAACTGCTTGGTACACACCGGGGTGTCGTCGCCGGGATAGAAGACGAGAACAACCGTGCGACCTGCGAATTGGGAGAGCGAGAAATTGCTCCCACCGGTACCCGGCAGCGAGAAGTCGGGGGCCTTGTCGCCCACGCCGACGCTCATGCCGAGGCCGCCGTCATCACGTCGTCGGACATGTCGAAATTCGAGTACACGTCCTGGATGTCGTC
>CAZKVD010000026.1:15182-20783 GCA_964556145.1 uncultured Bifidobacterium sp.
TCCAGTGCGTCCATGATGCGCAACACCTTACGCGCATCGTCGACGTCATCGACCGGAACCAAATTTGACGAAACCATTGTGCTCTCGGCAGACAGCACCGAGAGGCCTGCCGCTTCGAGGGCCGACTTCACGTCGAACACGATCGACGGCTCGGTTGTGACACGCCACTCATCGCCGTCGCGGGCAACGTCGTCGGCGCCGGCTTCGAGCGCGGCCTCCATGACCACATCCTCGTTCGCTCGGCCGTCGATGATGATGACTCCACGCCGTGAAAACTGCCAACCAACGGCCCCCGGCTCGGCCATCGCACCACCGAACTTCGAGAACACCGCGCGTACGTCACCACTCGTGCGGTTGCGGTTGTCGGTGAGAACGTCGATGAGAAGGGCGACACCACCAGGTGCATAGCCCTCGTAGGTGATCGACTCGTACGCTGCACCGGTCTGTTCACCCGTGCCGCGCTTGATTGCGCGCTCGATGGCGTCGTTGGTCATCTGCCCGGCCTTGGCCTTCAACACCATCGTGCGCAAAGCAGCATTCGAATCGGGGTCTCCCCCACCCTCGCGCGCGGCGACTTCGATCTGCCGCGCCAGTTTCGCGAACAGTTTCCCGCGCGCCTTGTCGACGGCGGCTTTCTTGTGCTTGATGGTTGCCCATTTGGAATGGCCCGACATGGCTATCTCCTGTTGGTGGTGAGAGAACGGCGAACACGCTCGACGAACAATCCGTGCAGACGGGAGTCATCGGTGAGTTCGGGATGGAACGTAGCGCCGAGGAACTGCGGGGTTGCAACTGCGATTGGCCGGCCGGCATGGGTTGCAAGCACGTCGACCCCGGCGCCAACCGACTCGATGATCGGCGCCCTGATGAACACGGCTGTGAAGGCTTCGGCCAGACCGGCGACGGGCACTTCTGCCTCGAAACTGTCGATCTGCCGGCCATACCCGTTGCGGCGGGTTGTGATTGGCAGTGCGCCGAACGAACGCTGGTCGACGCGGCCGTCGAGGACGACCTCGGCGAGGAGAATGACCCCGGCACAGGTGCCAAAGACGGGCATGGCCGACGAAATCCGGTCGGCGATCGCATCGAAAAGTCCACTCGATTCGAGCAACTGCGACATGGTGGTTGACTCACCACCGGGCATGATCAGCGCGTCGACTTGGTCGAGATCACGCGGCAGACGCACCTGACGTGCATCAACGCCGAGTCGCGCGAGCGCTCGCTCGTGGGCGCTAAATGCGCCCTGAAGGGCGAGAACTCCGACGGTGACGTTCACCTGGGGGCCTCGCAGCAGAACTCACCAGCCGCGCTCGGCGTAGCGCTGGTTGATTTCGTCCATGCCGATGCCGGTCATCGGCGCCCCGAGACCCCGGCTGACCTTGGCGAGAATCGCCGGGTCACGGAAGTGGGTCGTGGCCTCGACGATCGCCTTGGCACGCGGCGCGGGATCATCGCTCTTGAAGATGCCCGATCCGACAAACACGGCTTCGGCACCGAGTTGCATCGCAAGCGCCGCGTCGGCTGGGGTGGCGATTCCGCCTGCGCAGAACAGCGGCACGGGCAACCAGCCGGTCTCGGCGATTTCCTGCACGAGCGGCAAGGGAGCCTGGAGGCGCTTTGCCCACTCGAACAACTCGGCCGAATCGGCCTGGGTGATCTTGCGCATGTCACCGATGATGTTGCGCAGGTGACGAACGGCCTCGACGATGTTGCCCGTTCCGGCCTCGCCCTTCGAGCGGATCATTGCGGCGCCCTCGCTGATTCGACGCAACGCCTCGCCAAGGTTCGTTGCACCACAGACGAACGGAACGTTGAATGCGAACTTGTCAATGTGGTGCGTCTCGTCGGCGGGCGTGAGGACTTCGGACTCGTCGACAAAGTCGACGCCGAGCGCCTCGAGAATCTGCGCCTCGACGAAGTGGCCGATGCGCGCCTTGGCCATGACCGGAATGCTGACCGCGGCTTTGATGCCCTCGATCATCTCGGGGTCGCTCATACGCGCGACACCGCCGTCGCGACGAATGTCGGCAGGAACGCGCTCAAGCGCCATCACTGCACATGCGCCCGCATCTTCGGCGATGCGCGCCTGCTCGGGAGTGACGACGTCCATGATGACGCCGCCCTTCATCATCTCGGCAAGTCCGCGCTTGACGCGGAAGGTCCCGGAAACGTTGCCTGTCATGGTTTCATCGTACCGAGACCGCGCGAAATGGCGTCACGGTGCACGAAGATCAGGGGAACTTGACCTTGGACGGGTCGGTGCCCGCCGGCACATCGGCGCCCTTCTTGACGCGCGGAAGTTCGATCCATGTGCGGCCCGGGGTCATCTTGATCGGAGCACCCGCGAGGTCGGTAATTGCAAAGACGTCGGTCTCTTTTGCGCGCGACCACTTGCCCTTGACGAGCGAACCATTCGTGTACACCCATGCCTCACCCTCGCCGACACTTTGTGCCTCGGGGCTACGGGGGTCGGCAGAACTGGCCTTGTAGGCCATGTACAGAACCACGACGTTCTTGGCATTGACCTGCGAGCCGTCGGCGTCCATGTGCTTCTTGTTGTCGGCCGAACGTAGGTAGTCGCCCGTTGCGGCATCCCAAAGCCACTGCACCTTGACGCCGTCCATCGACAGATTGATGCCCGCCGACGCCGTCGCAGTCGAAGGCATTGCGTCACTGGCGGTGCGGTACTGCAGTTGCTGGGGCGGCCGGGTTGCACCCTTCGGTGTCAACGTGAAGATCTTGGATGCATCGGCGTAGAGGTTGTGGGGCGCCTTGCGCTTGGAGTCACGCTGGTAACCACCTTGCTGATATGCGACGAGCGCGCCCATGTTGACCAGCACCGATTTGTTGATGAGCGACGTGGTCTTCGCATTGCCACCACTCCACACGAAGAGCGGATTCAGGTAGGCGCTGAACAAATTGACATCTTGGGTACGGCCCGAGCGGATCGGACCGATGCTGGTTGGCGCGTTGGTGTGGAACACCGCAGCGAAGCGGGTCAATTGCTCGACGTTTTCCTCGTAGACGATGTCGGCTTGATTCAGGCCCGACTGCGGACGTGCCGCGGGATGGTTGTCGATCTTTGCAACGAGTGCCGGGCGGGTCGCCGCTGCAGCATCCTCGATGGGCAGACCTGTGAGTGGCATCAACTCGGGCGCCGGCAGAGTGGTCGTGGGCCCAGGCAACGTGGAGGGAAGCGCAACGTCGCCGTACGAAGGCTCGGGGATGTTCTCGGTCGAGGCTCCGTCTCCGCCGCCGCACGCTGCAAGCGCGGCTGACGCGACGACGGCTCCAACCACCATGGCGCGGCGGACGAGGCGTGAGCGGTTGGGGGTTCCGTTCATGCGTTAGATCTCCCTGAGTAAGGCCAACCGTTCGGACAACGGTGGGCGTTCGTCGTGTGAACCATCAACCCTAGAACCAGCCGGCTCGGGGCGGGCGTCATTTGACGGCGCCTCGGACTCACCCGCCGGATTGGCAAGCCAGAGAACGGCGACGCGGGCATCGGCCGACCCCACCCTTGTCGACCCCGAAAGCATTGCGTGGAACGCCGCAGCGAGTCCGGGTGGGTAGCGGGTGATCCCGACACCCTTCACATCGGCGTCAAAGACGGCCTGGGCTGCAAAAGATGCTGCGAGAACCTGACGCCGCGCTGTGGCGGGAATGAACCACGGGGAAGCGATCGAGAGGGCGACCGCAAGCGTCTGTGTTTCGACGAGTCCGGAGCGCAGACGCGCGAGACACACCGCAACGGCACCTTCCATCTCGATGCGCTCGAGATGGTCGACAAATCCGCGGGTGATGATCATGTCCGCAGGACCGCCATGCGATGGATCGGCGACGACGAGCGCGTTGATGCCATCGTCGTCGGTGACCGACACGTTGGGCACGGTGACGCCGGCCGATGCGCACAGTCCGTGGAGGAGATTGAAGAGTCGCGGGGCGCCGTCGGCATCGAGTTCGCGTGCCGGCACCCGGGCAACGACGACCTCGACGGCGGATTCGACGAAACGCGTTGTCAAGACGACACCGAGCAGACCGAGCGCCACACCCAGCACAATTGCGCCGACCGCGAGGCCGACTGCCGACCCAACCAAGAACCCGAGAACCGCGCCGATCACGGCACCGACTGCGGACCACACGAATGCGACCGCGCGACGCAGCGCGGTGGCGGGGCTGATGGCGGAGGAGGGCGACGTCATGGTGTTCAGAGCTGGCGCGAGCGACGGATGCGTCGCTTCTCGAGCGGCTTCAGCATACGGCTCCCCCACGGAGCACGACGGGGATCCTCGCCTCGGCGACCCAGCCCCGTTGCGTATCCATCGCCAAGGCCCGTGCGTTCCATTTCGAGCGCCCGCTCGTAGAGAACGACGTACTGCTCGGCAAGTGCACGCATCGACGACGATGCGACGCGATTGTGGCCCGCTTCGACGAGGCGCTGCGACAACCGCGGGTTTGTCATCACCTTTGCGAGCGAGGATGCCAGTGCCCGTTCGTCACCGGGCTCGACGAGCAAGGCGTCGAGGTCGTGCGTTGCGACGTTTTGGTAGCCGTCGATGTCACTTGCAACAACCGGCGTTCCCGCCGCCATCGCCTCGAGCAGAACGACACCAAAAGATTCACCGTGCAGGGACGGCGCACAAAAGACTGTGGCCTGCGACATCCGACGAATCTTTTCGGCATCCGAGATCCGCCCCAGCCATGTGATGCGCGGCTCGGACGCGTATTTCAGCTTCAGGCTGTCGGTGTCGGGACCGTCGGAGGCCACCCAGATGCGAACGTCGTCGGGCAGAAAGGCGAGTGACCCGAGCAAAACGTCGAGACCCTTTCGCGGTTCGTGACGACCGACGAAGAAGACCGTCGGAAGCGTGGTCTTCTCGGGCGGCGCTTCATCATCGTGCACGCCGTAACGCCCGATCTCGATTCCGTTTCCGAGAAGCTCGTACGAGCCACCGAGGTACCTGCCCGCAAGAAGTTCGGCGTCTTTGGACACTGCGACGCGAATGTCGATGCGCGAAGCAAGCCAGCGAACCGCCCGATTCATCATGCGGTAGCTCGCCGAGTCTCCGGCGGCGTGGAACGTCCCAATGGTCGGTGCGAGCCGCAACAACAGAGCGGTCATCGTGACACCGGGCGCAAGTGGCTCGTGAAGATGGATGACGTCGAAGTCCTCGTCGTTCAGTGCGCGGATGGTGCGCAACGCCGCCGACGCGTCGGGCGCGAGCGGCGCGATCGACCCGTTGGCCGCGGTTGGCAAACTGTTGCCGAGCGGCGTGACGAAGGGTTCGGGCGGAGCACCGTCGCACGGACCGAGAACACGAACCTCATGGCCCATCGCGCGCAGTTCGCGGGCGAGGCCGAGGACCTGCATCTGTACCCCACCGGGAATGGTGAGGCTGTAGGGACAGAGCATCCCGATTCGCAGCACACCCCAACGGTAGCGACGATCGGGTACGGTGCCGCCATGCCATCGGGTGACACTCTTCCCGCAGTCTCCGTCGTTGCCACACCCGGCAAGCGCGGAGCGATCCTTGAGCTCGCGCAACGTCTCGACGAAGCGGGTTTTCCTGCACTCGCCTGCCCCAGCCTCGGCGGCACCCT
>CAZKVD010000027.1:0-1219 GCA_964556145.1 uncultured Bifidobacterium sp.
GCGTTGGTATCACCCGCGATGTTGGCGACGATGTTTGTGATCGGCGCAACCGTGGCCGCGATACGAATCGGGCGCCCCTCAACGACCGCACCGCCGGTACAGGACACAACCTCGGATTCAGATGAGCGCTGAGACCCGTCGGATGACGAGTCGCCGCCACCGCACGCGGTCAAAACCGTTGAAACAAGCAGAAACCCGACCAAAAAGGTCCACTTTTGGCGCAAACTCACGTTTTAGTTCTAATTGCAAAACCTCGGTTTTGCGCCATCAAACGGAAAGTTTCTTCAGCAGTGACCCTCAGTTCACGTTGCGGGTACGACCCGCCCAGTAGGGCGCGCGAAGGTCCTTCTTCAACACCTTGCCACTGGGGTTGCGCGGCAGAGCCTCGATCCAGTCGACACTGGTCGGGCACTTGAACTTCGCCAGACGCTCGCGACTGAAGTCGATGATCTCTTGTTCGGTGACTTCGATCCCCGGCTTGCGGACGACGATCGCTTTGGCGGTTTCACCCCACTTCTCGTGCGGCACGCCGATGACGGCAACGTCGGCGATTGCCGGATGGGCCATCAACACGTTCTCGACCTCGGCCGGATACACGTTCTCGCCACCGGACACGATCATGTCCTTCACGCGGTCGTGGATGTACAGATAGCCGTCGGCATCGAGATATCCCGCATCGCCACTGCGGAACCAACCGCCGGCGACGATCGACTCTGCCGTCGCCTCGGGCATCTTCCAGTAGCCCTTCATGATCTGCGGTCCACTGAGCCAGATCTCCCCCACTTCACCAACCGGCATGTCATTGCCGGTTGCACCGTCGACAACGCGCACACCAACGCCCGGACCGGGAAGACCACACGAACGCAGACGGTGCTTGTTCGGGCCGTCAGGGTCGTGGTCGGCCGGCGGCAGGTTGACAACCGCACCGGTTGTCTCGGTGAGCCCGTAGGCCTGCCAGAACTTGCACTTGAACGTCTTCACCGAACGCGCAAGGACGTCCTCGGAAATCGGCGATGCTCCGTACACGAACACCTTGAGCGATGCGAAGTCACCCTTGTCGACATCGGGCACCATCAACATGAACTGCAGAACTGCAGGAACGAGGAAGGCATGGCTGACCTTTTCCTTCGGAATCAGCTTCACGACGGCAGACGGGTCGAGATCACGCACGATGATCGACTTGCAACCGCAATACATGCCCGCAACTGCCCAGCCGCCT
>CAZKVD010000027.1:1229-20156 GCA_964556145.1 uncultured Bifidobacterium sp.
GTGGAAGAGCGGCATCGCGATCATGTTCACTGCGTCGGCGTCGAGTTCCCACATGTCCTTGGCGAGCGGCATCAAGGCAAAGAAGTTGTTGTTCGTCAACATGACGCCCTTGGGGCGACCGGTCGTACCACTGGAGTACAACTGGAACGCCACGTCCTCGGCACCGCCGACTGCACCCGGGTCGGAATCGGCACCGGCAGCGAGGAAGTCTTCGTATGCCACTGTTCGCAGGTTGCCGACCGGCGATGCATCGCCGCCGATCATGACCACGAGCGAGTCGGGATGCAGGTCGCCTGCGATCGCTTCGACAACGGGACGGAATTCATTGTGTGCGATGAACACGCGCGACTCGGCGTCGTTCACGATGTAGGCAACCTCGGGCGGCGCAAGACGCCAGTTGACGTCGACCGAGACCGCGTTCAACAAGCTGCAGGCAAAGAACACTTCGAAGTGTTCGATCGAGTTCTTGTCGAGGAACGACACACGGGTTTCCGACCCGACACCGGCTGCTTCGAGTGCGCGCGACAGTTTTTTCGCGCGCGAATACAACTGTCCCCACGTGAGGGAACGATCGCCCTGAACGACCGATGTCTGCCCGGCGCGCTCGGCACCGTGCACTCGGATGATGTCGCCGACTGAAGAAATTTTCTGCCCCATGAGGGGCGAGATTACTTGCCCGTCAGACGGCTGACCACGGGAGCGAAGGCATCGAGGTTGCCTTCGCTGATCGTGTAGTAGCTGATGCCGTACTTCTCGCGACGTTCTTGGATGATGTCGCAGATCTGGTCGACCGTGCCGATGTAGGCGTGCGGGTGGACCTGCATGTCCTCGACGCTGATTCCGAACATCTTGGCGAAGTTTGCGTTGACGGTGTCGGGATCGGGCGTGACGACCGTGAAATAGGCCCCGATCTCGAATTCGAGGTCGTCCATCGTGCGGCCGACCGACTCGGCACCGGCCTTGACCCATGCAACTTTCTGCGCAGTCATTTCCGCGGTGCTGGTTTGCGCGCCCGACGGGCCGATCTTCCCACTCGAGTTGTCGAAGTTGTACGAGACGATGTTTGCTTCGCGGCCGGCAATGCCGAGGACCCGCTTACTGCCACCACCCACCATGATCTGGATGCCGTTCGGGTTTGTCGGTGCGGGCAGCGCTTCGTAGTCGTTCAGGCGCACGTGGTCGCCGTTGAAGTGCACCTCACCGCCGGCGAAGGCGACCTTGGCTGCCTTGATGTACTCCTCCATGCGCGAAACGCGCTCGCCCGCCGGGTCCATGGGGATTCCGAGGGCCTCGTACTCGGCGGCCAGCCAACCGGCGCCGAGACCGAACTCGAGACGTCCGCCCGAGAAGAAGTCGAGCGTTGCAGCTTCCTTGATGAGAACGGCAGCAGGTCGGTAGTCGATGCAGAACACGCGACAACCGATCTTGATCGTCGACGTTGCCTCGGCGGCAACGGCCATCGCAGGAACGGCAGCCAAACCCTGCACGGGGTGATTGCACTTCTGAAGCGCGGGTCCGGGTCCGAGCAAGTGATCGGCGAGATGAAAGGCCGAATAACCGAGATCCTCGGCTTTTTTCACCTTGTCACGCCACGCCTGGGGCGTCTCTGCGTTGTACGACTGCACTCCGAAACGGAACGGCTTCATTTCTCCCCCTGAGAAGATTCGAGTGATCGCAAACTAGTCGGAACGCACCGGCTCAGACGATGCCGGGCTCGTGAGGCAGGCCAAGTACCCGCTCGCCGACGATGTTGCGCTGCACCTGGCCCGTTCCCCCACCGATGGTCAATGCCTGCGAAAACAGGAACGCGCCGGTCCACACGGTGTGGTCGATGTCGACACCCGGCGCCAACACGCCGCCGGTGCCCATCAGGTCGACTGCAAGTTCGGCAACGTGCTGGCCGTGTTCGTCGGCGAGGATCTTTCGAATGCTCGCCTCGGGTCCGGGCTGCTCGCCACGCAAACGGGCCACGAGTGTGCGCATGCGGATGAGTTCGAGAACCTGATGTTCCATCCACACGTCGACGACCCGCCTGCGAAGGATCGGATCGGCAACGCCGCCGGTCATCCGCAGTTGATCGATCAGATTCATCGCAGTTGGACCGTGGCCCCACAGAATGCCGCCCGTCGACAACGACACACGCTCGTTTCCCAGAGTCACCTTGGCAAGGCGCCACCCGTCGTTCACCTCGCCGACCACCGCATCGCGGGGCAGGCGTACGTCGGTCATGAACACCTCGTTGAAGGTCTCGCCTCCGGTCATCTCACGAATCGGTCGCACTTCGATACCCGGCGCATCCATCGGACAGATGAAATAGGTGATGCCGCGGTGCTTTGGCGCATCAGGTTCCGTGCGCGCGAGAAGAATGCCGAACTTCGAGTGCTGGGCTCCGCTGGTCCAGATCTTCTGGCCATTGACCACCCATTCGTCGCCGTCGAGAACCGCACGCGTTCGCAGACTCGCAAGGTCACTGCCGGCTTCGGGTTCACTGAAGAGCTGACACCAGATCTCTTCGCCCGAGAGAATCTTCGGCACGTACCGACGCTTCTGCTCGTCGGTTCCGGCGTGGACGATCGTCGGACCCGCCCACCCGATGCCGATGGCATTCGACGGCCGCGAGACACCGGCCAGCTTCAATTCGTCGTCGATGATCAGCTGGTGAATCGGATCCGCACCGAGGCCCCATGGTGCGGGCAAATGCGGAGCCACGTAGCCCGCCTCGGCCAGCTGGCGACCGGAGGGTCGGGGATTGTCGGCGATCCATCGACGAACCGCCTGTCGTCGTTCGTCGTCGTCGCCGGGCAATAGGTGGTTCACAACGGGGAGAATAGTGTTGCCACTTGTGACTACGACGACGACCAACGGCTGGAACTTCGCGGACATGTGGGAACTGCACGCGCGGCGCTTCCCCGACGCACCGGCGGCAATCCACGGCGGCGAGGTTCACAGCTGGCGCGAATTCAACGAACGCGCGAACGGCATTCCCAACACGCTGCTTGCCGCGGGCGTCGGCCACCAGGACAAGGTCGCGCAGTACATGCACAACTGCCCCGAGTACCTCGAGTCGATGTTCGGACTCTTCAAGATCAGCCTCGTTCCGGTCAACACGAACTACCGCTACACCGAGGACGAACTCACCTACCTGTGGGACAACTCCGACGCCGTTGCCGTCATCTTCCACGCGACATACACCGACCGCTGTGCAGCCGTCCGGTCACGCGTGCCCAACGTGAAGACATGGATCTGGGTCGACGACGGATCACTCCCCTGCCCCGACTGGGCAGTGCCGTACGAAACAGCTGCGACGTCGAATGCGGCCCAGCCCGCTCCCGCATGGCCGCGCAGTGGAGACGACATGTACTTCCTCTACACCGGCGGAACGACCGGCATGCCAAAGGGCGTGATGTGGCGCCAGGACGACATGGTGGGCAGCCTCGACGCACCATCGCGCGTTCCGTTGCCGCCCCAACAGGACATGGCAGCGCTCGAGGCTCGCGTCAGCAAGCCCGGCCCCGTCAACATGCCCGCCGCACCCCTCATGCACGGCACCGGCGCGATGAACGCGATGTGGGCACTGGCACTCGGCGGTGCGGTTGCGACCATGACCAGTCGTACGTTCGACGCACGGGAACTGCTCGACGTCGTCCAGTCGGCTCGCGTGAACAGCATCGCAATCGTGGGCGACGCATTCGCCAAGCCCATCCTGCGCGCACTCGACGAGCACCCCGGCAAGTACGACATCTCTTCGCTGAAGTTCATCACCTCGAGCGGCGTCATGTGGTCGGCCGAAACCAAGGCAGGTCTGCTTCGCCACCATCCGAAGATGCTCCTCATCGACAGCCTCGGCTCTTCCGAGGCAATCGGCATGGCATCGTCGACCACGAGCGCCGACGGTTCCAGCAGCACCGCAACGTTCAAGCTGGGCCCGAACACCCGCGTCATCAACGAGGAAGGCCGCGACGTCGTTCCCGGCAGCGGCGAACGCGGACGCATCGCCATGCGTGGGCGTACGCCGATCGGCTACTACAAAGACGAGGCGAAGTCGGCTTCTACCTTCGTCGTCATCGACGGCCTGCGCTATTCAATCCCCGGCGACTTCGCCGAGGTCGATGCCGACGGCACGGTTCGCCTGCTCGGCCGCGGCAGCCAGTGCATCAACACCGGCGGCGAGAAGGTGTACCCCGAAGAGGTGGAAGAAGTCTTGAAGACCCACCCGTCGGTGCTCGACGCGGCCTGCGTCGGGGTTCCCGACGAGCGCTTCGGCGAGGCCATCACCGCCCTTGTCGAGCCCCGACCCGGAGAAACAATCGATTCGGCTGCATTGGTCAGCCACGTCCGCACCACCCTGGCCGCCTACAAGTCCCCGAAGAACGTGATCACCGTGACCACGATCGGCCGCGCCCCGAACGGCAAGCTTGACTACAAGCGCCTCAAGCAGGAAGCCCTGGAAGCACTTGGCCTGACCAAGTAGGGCACAAGTAGAGTTTGCCCGCACCGCCGGGCGGTGTGAACGGACACACCCGCGCCGCGAGCGGTGCGAATAGAAAGGCTCCCCCCAAATGGCAGATCTCGGTTACGACGGCAAGGTTGCGATCATCACCGGAGCGGGTGGTGGCCTTGGTCGCCAGCATGCGCTCCTTCTCGCCCAGCGCGGTGCGCTCGTGGTCGTCAACGACCTCGGCGGCAACATCGACGGCACGGGTGGCGATGCATCGGCGGCACAAAAGGTCGTCGACGAAATCAAGGCAGCCGGTGGCGAGGCAGTCGCCGATCACAACTCGGTTGCGACTCCCGAGGGCGGCGCCGCAATCGTGAAGACCGCGGTCGACACGTTCGGCCGCGTCGACATCGTCGTGAACAACGCAGGCATCCTGCGCGACAAGTCGTTCCACAACATGTCGCCCGATCTCATGAATCCGGTCTTCGACGTTCACCTGAAGGGTGCGTTCCATGTGACGCAACCGGCATGGGTGCTGATGCGCGAGCAGGGCTACGGCCGCATCATCTCGACATCGTCGGCTGCCGGCATCTTCGGCAACTTCGGACAGACCAACTACGGCGCTGCCAAGTTGGGCCTCGTCGGTTTCACGCGCGTCCTCGCCGTCGAAGGTGCGAAGTACAACATCAAGGCGAACGCCATCGCTCCGCTCGCGCTCACCCGCATGACCGAAGACCTGATGGGTGCACTCGCCGACAAGCTCGATCCCTCGCAGGTCTCGCCAATCGTGGCGTGGCTCGCGCACGAAGACTGCCCCGTCAGTGGCCAGGTCTACAGCGTCGGTGGTGGCCGCATCGCCAACGTGTTCTTCGGTGAAACGCAGGGCTTCACCAAGCCCGGCCACAGCCTGGAAGACGTCCGCGACAATTGGGAAGCAATCATGAGCCAGAAGGACTACTTCGTTCCCCAGAACCTCGCCGAGGAAACCGCGGCGTTCTTCAACAAGCTGAAGTGACGCGATGACGGAAACCGTCGAGGCGTTCCGTGCACGGGCCGAGGCCTGGCTGACGCTCAACGCCCCGACGGCTCCGCGCGATTACGGAGCCATCTGTCCACCCGACCTCATCGACAAGGGTCGCGCGTGGCAGATCAGGTTGAACGATGCCGGCTTCACCGGCATCCACTGGCCCGAAGAGCACGGCGGTCGCGGACTCAGTACGGCGCACACCGCTGCCTGGATCGAACTCTGCGCACGCTTCGGCGTGCCGCCCGTGCTCAACATGGTCGGCCTCGTTCTGGCGGGCGGATCCATCCTGCGATTCGGCACGCCCGAGCAGCAGTCGCTCCACCTGCGTTCGACACTCGAAGCCGGCCACGTGTGGTGCCAGTTGTTCAGCGAACCCGGCGCGGGCAGCGACCTCGGGGGTCTGTCCACCAAGGCAGTGCGCGACGGTGAGCGTTTCATCATCAATGGTCAGAAGGTGTGGTGCAGCGGTGGCCGCTACAGCAACTGGGGCATCCTCATGGCGCGCACCAACCTCGATGCACCCAAGCACGAGGGAATCTCGTTCTTCCTCTGCCCGATGGACACGCCGGGAATCGAAATTCGCCCCCTTCGACAGATGACCGGTGAGGCCGAATTCGATGAGGTGTTCTTCACCGACGTCGAACTTCCCGCAGAATGCCTGCTCGGGCCACTGCACGGCGGATGGGGCGTCGGCATGGCCGTACTCACGAGCGAGCGCGGACACATCGGCGCAAGCGTCATCGGCCTCGAGCGCCGCCTCGAAGCAATGGCGCAACTCGGCTCCAGCCGCGAACTCGATGCCACATCGCGTGACCGCCTCGCACAGTTGTTGTCGCGCGGTCACGCATTCAAGGCAATGGGAAAGCGTCAGGGCCCCGAGGCATCGACCGCTGCATCACTCATGAAGCTCGGGATCACCGAGATGATGTTCGACACCGCAATGCTGAAGGGCGACATCGCGGGTGCGATGTCGATCCTCGAAGGCAGCGACGCCACGGGCATGCTCGCAGCACCCGGCGGGCGCATTGCGGGTGGCACGAGCCAAGTGCAGCGCAACATCATCGGCGAACGACTGCTCGGTCTTCCGCGCGAACCGAAATACACCGAACCAAAGGGGTCGGCTTCGTGAACACCGTTCGGGTCGAATCGACCGACGGCATCGTTCTCGCGCTGCACCACCTCAGCAACACCGAACCCGGCTCACTCCCGCCGATCCTCCTCTCGCACGCCACGGGCTTCCACGGCCGCTGTTGGCTACCCGTCGCGCAGGCGCTCGAGGGTCGCTTCGATGTGTGGGCACACGACCACCGTGGCTACGGCGACTCGGTGGTGCCCGACAACTGGACCGTGCGCTGGGACGCCTTCGGCGACGACGCTCTCGCCGCCGCCCGACACATCACGACACACGTCCGGCCGGGCAAGGTGTTTGCCGCCGGACACTCGATGGGTGGCGCAACCCTGATCATGGCCGCACTGCGCGAGCCGTCGATCTTCAGCGGCATCGTGGCCTTCGAGCCCATCGTGTTCCCACAGTCAGGCTTCCGACCCGACGACATGCCGCCCAATCCCCTGGTGGCAGCGACACGCAGGCGGCGCGCCACGTTCGCATCCCTCGAAGAAGCCCGGGCCAACTTCGCTTCGAAGCCACCGATGTCGGCGTTCCGCGACGATGCGCTCGAGGCCTACGTCAACCACGGATTCCGTTCGACGGACGAAGGTGTCACGTTGAAGTGCAACCCCGAACACGAGGCACGCACGTACGAAACCGGCGGTGGACATCACACGTGGAACTCGCTCCCGTCGCTCGAAGTCCCGCTGTGGGTTGTCGGCAGCCCCGAGCAACCGTTCCAGCCGTCGTCGATTGCCCCGCGCATCGCCGACGAAGTTCCGCACGGCCACTTCGAGGTCTGGCCCGAAGTGTCGCACTTCGGACCGATGGAAGACCCGACACGTTTCGCCGACTACGTCGCCCGCGTCGCTTCGAGCCTCGCCTGACGACGACATGAACATCCATCGCCTCGACGAGGATTTCGATCGTCGCCTCGAACGCATGCGCCACAACCGTGTGGCCCAGGGCTTCTTCTCGATTCTCAGCCGCGCGGGCGAATTCAGTTTGATCTGGCATACGGTCATCTGGCTGCGCGCGCTCGGAAGCTCGGATCGCGCAGGTGACGCCTTCGTGTTCTCCGTTTTGCTCGGTGTCGAGAGCCTCGTCGTGAATCAGGGTCTGAAGCGCATCTTCCGGCGCAGTCGACCGACGACGAACGGCGACGAACGCTTCAACGTACGCACACCCGTCACGTCGTCGTTTCCCAGCGGACATGCATCCTCGGCCTTCTTCGCAGCAACGATGTTGGCGAGCCTCGTGCCGGCCGAGTGGGCCGTGCTGTTCTTCGCACTCGCCGTCGGGGTGGCCCTCAGTCGCGTGATGGTTCGACTCCATCACCTCTCCGACATTCTCGGTGGCGCCGTCGTTGGCCTCGCCCTTGGCCTTCTTGCCGCACCGCTTGTAGGTTGAGCGCGTGACGCGCTCATTTGCAGTGACCTGGGACTACAGGTGCCCTTACGGGCGCATTGTCCACGACCACGTCGTGACCGGACTTCTCGCCGGGGGCGACTGGAACGTGACCTTCCTGCCCTATTGCCTCGGCCAGTCGAATCGCGACTCTTCACTTCCCCCGATTTGGGAAACGCCACGAGCCGACTCGGGCCTCTTCGCACTGCAGGTCGGCGTGGCCGCGCGCGACATCGACCCGCAGAGATTCCCCGAATTCCATCGGTCGGTCTACGACTACCGGCACACCCGTGCAGGCAATCTGAACGACCGGGATGCCCTGACGTCCATGCTCACCGCCGCGGGAATCAATGCCGAGGCAGTTCTTTCCGCGGTCGACGGAGGCGAACCTCTTCGCACGATCGCCCGCGAACACATGCAATACGTCAACAGCCACGACGTGTGGGGCGTGCCCACCTTCGTCGTTGGCGACAACGCAGTGTTCGTGCGTCTGCTGCGCACCGCCGAAGGCGACGGCAAGACCGCCATCAACACCATCGAGCGCATCCTCGACAACATCGACTGGCCGATCCTCAACGAGTTCAAGCACACGAGCGTGCCCCAATGACGGAACGTATGACCGACGCCGAGGGCCTGATGTGGCGCCTCGAAAAGGACCCGTTCCTCTCGTCGACGTTCTCGAACATTTCCATTCTCGATCGACCGATCGACGTCGAGGCTTTCCTGCGCCGCATGCGCCGCGCCACGATCGCCATTCCACGACTGCGCCAACGCGTGCAGCCCGCACCCGCGAACCTCGGCGCACCGTTCTGGCAGCCCGATCCGAACTTCGACCTCGCCCACCACGTACGCCACATTGCCCTTCCCGGCAGCGGGTCGATGCGCCAACTCCTCGATCTCGCGACGCTGTTCACGGCCGACCCGTTCGATCGCTCGCGTTCACCGTGGCAGTTCCTGATCGTCGACAACCTCGAGGGCGGGCGCAGCGCACTCATCAGCAAGATCCATCACACCATCACCGACGGCGAAGGTGGAGTTCTCTTGTCGATGCAGTTCATCGATCTGCAGCGCGATGCACCCGAGCCCCCGCCGCTGCCCGAACCCGATGTGGAAGACATCCACGTCGACGACGAATCAGCCGATGTCCTTCGCGCAGCACTCGGTGACGCACTGCGTATTCCATTGTCGTTCGTCAAGCAGGTGCGCGACGCGCTCAGCGATCCCGCAAGCCTTCCCTCGACCGGAGCCGAAACCGCCGCCAATGTGCGTGCGGTGATGAAGCAGCTCGGCGACACGGATCCCGCTCGCAGCCCCCTGTGGACCAAGCGTTCGTTGCAGCGACGTGTCGAAGCACTGTCGGTGCCCTACAAGACACTGCGCGATGCATCGAAAGCGCTCGGCGGAACCCTGAACGCAGCATTCGTCACCGCCGCAGCCGATGCGGCTGGTGAGTACCACCGTCGACTCGACGCGCCCGTCGAGTCATTGCGCACGTCGATGGCCGTCAGCACCCGCACCGACGAGTCCGCATCGAATGCGTTCACGCTCGTACGACTGCTCGTACCGACCGCCGAGATGCCAATCGAAGAACGCTTCGCAGCCATCAACGAAATGGCCATGTCGATCCGCTCGGGTTCGGCCGATGCCAGCCTCGACACCCTGGCCGGCCTCGCCCAGGCGCTTCCGATCTCGGTTCTCACTCGCCTGGCCCGGGCACAGAGCCAAACCGTCGACTTCGCCACATCGAACGTCCGCGGTGCGGGCATCCCGTTGTTCATCGGCGGCGGGCGCATCGTTGCCAATCACCCCGTCGGCCCACTGGGTGGTGTCGCCTTCAATCTCACACTTCTCAGCAACGACGGAAACCTCGACATGGGTCTCCACGTCGACACGGCCGCGGTCGCTCAGCCCGACTTGCTGCGCGACTGCATCATCGAGTCGCTTGCGAAAATCGCACGGCACGCTCCGCAGCCGGTTCCGACGATCGACAACGGTTCGGAAGTGGCGGTCACCAACGAAGTGGAAGTCGGCAAGCCGACCGAGATCAAGAAGCGCTGGTGGCAGCGACTGCGGGCTTCGACGCCGCAGTAAGAATCGACCGCAGGTCGAGGAGCAGGTCGGCGACTTCGCCGCTCGACACCAATTCGCGACGGAGCATTTCGGCAAGGGCCTTGTCGACGATCACAAGGGCATCGGCAATGGCCCCACCCGTGGTCTGGTCGTCGGTCACTTCGGCAATTGTTCCGTTCACAGCGTCTCCTTCGTTCTTCTGTCTAGCAGCAAGCACGAACAGCCCCACTACCGACCTCCCGTGACATTACCCACAGAGTCCGAGCGGTACGCGTCAATACGTCCCGCGACCTACGATCAAATTCTCATGGATATTTCTTCGGAATCGCACGTTGTCGTCACCGGCGCAGCAGGTGGAATCGGCCGTTCTTTGGCCACCGCGTTTCATGGTGCGGGCGCCCGCGTCACAATCACCGACCTCGACGATGCGCGCCTCGTTGCGGTCTGCAACGAACTCAACGCAAGTCGACCCAACTCGGCGACGGCGATTGCAGCCGATATCGGTACGCGTGATGGAAACGCTGACGTCATCCGCCACGCGATCAACAACTTCGGCGCAATTGATCTGTTTTTTGCCAATGCCGGCGTTGGCATGGGAACCGACATCGAACACACACTCGACCGCGATTGGGACGTCAGTTTCGCGGTGAACGTGCACGCCCACCGCTGGGCTGCGGAACTTCTTCTTCCCGATTGGCTGGCGCGCGGTCGTGGATATTTTGCATGCACCGCATCGGCTGCCGGATTACTCGCACAAATCGGATCCGCGCCGTACTCAGTCACCAAGCATGCTGCGGTCGCGTTTGCCGAATGGTTGTCGATCACATACCACGACCGAGGTTTGCGCGTCAGCTGTCTGTGTCCGCAAGGCGTCAATACAAACATGTTGAACCCCGACAAGTCGCAAACCACCGGGCAAAGCTTTGCTTCGGCGGGCGATGTGGTGAAGGCGGCCGGGGCAGTTCTCGAACCTGACGAAGTCGCCGCGTTCACACTTGCAGCGATCCGCGACGAACGCTTCCTCGTACTTCCCCATCCCGAAGTCGAGACCTACATGACGACGCGCGCCGCACAGCACGGTCGTTGGCTGGGCGGAATGCGCAAACTGCAGGCTCGCGTCTTCGGCGGCTGAGGTCACCCGACACCGCAACGCAACCGTCATACAACAGCGGCAAGCGTGTCGCACCCACACCGTACGGTGGGCTCCATGAACACTCGCCTTCGTCGCGCCCTGTCCGCTGCGGTCCTTCTCGTCACGTCCCTGGTTGTTGTTGCGATCTCAGCCGCACCCACCGCAGCGGCGCCATTCACGTACGCATCGGTCTCGACGGGCTACCACCGCACGTGCGCGGTCACGTCCGACGGATTGGGCCTGTGCTGGGGCTGGAACCACTCAGGCAGCCTCGGCACCATCGATCGATCTTCAACCGTCCTCACGCCATCAATCGTTCCCCTGCCGGGCGGCGAATTGTTCAGCCACATCGAGGCCGGCTCGTACTTCACGTCGTGCGGCCTCACGCGTTCGGGAAATGTGTATTGCTGGGGCGAAGGATCCGCACCGAACCGATTCGCCCTTCCCGCAGGCACCGTTGTCACCCAGCTCAGCGTTGGCGCAACGCAGGTTTGCGCGCTCACCAACGACCAACGGCTCTACTGTCACGGCGATTGGAACTCCGGTGAACTCGGAGCCGGCGACGGCGAATACACGCACGTCCCTGTTCGCATCGCCCTGCCCGATCAGTCGACACCCGCGCATGTTTCGGCCGGCGTCGGCTTCACGTGCGTCATCACCACCGTCGGATCGGCCTATTGCACCGGAATCAATGCAGCGGGTCAATTGGGCAACGGAACAAACGCCAACTCCAAGGTCTTTGTCCGCGTCGCAACGCCGACCGGCATCTCGCTTTCGGCGATCAGCGCAGGCCTGGAACGTGCCTGCGCAGTCGACACTGCAGGCGGTGGTTGGTGTTGGGGCCAGAACTACAACGGCGCTTTCGGCGATGGCACCTACGCGCACAGTCGTACGCCACGACCGGTGGCGCTCGATCCGGGCATCTCGCTCACTGATGTGAAAACAGGTTGGTACCACACGTGCGCAATCACCACCGCCGGAGCGACCCTCTGCTGGGGCAGCAACGACCAAGGATCCCTCGGCTGGGGTCAGAGCTACGGAGGCAAGACCATCCGCACCGCTGCCCTGCCCGACGGCGTCACTGCTCGACAACTCGAGATCGGCCTGGCAGGAACCTGCATCACTTCGACCGACGGGCGCATCTTCTGCTGGGGTTCGAACCTGCGTGGCAGCGTCGGCACGGGCAACACCGGCGCGGTCTATTCACCCACTCAAATCCTTGCCGTCGGATCACCCGACCCCTCGCCGGCCACTGCCTCCGCAATCGGTACCCACTCGGTTTCGCTCGGTGGTTCTTTCGTACCCAACGGCGCAACAGCGTCAGCCACTCTGCTCATTGCACCTGTCACCGACCCGAACAACGTTCGCTCGATCCCCATCTACGTCCCGCGTTCGCGCCAGGCCTCGCTGACACAACTCTTTGCCCCCGTGCCGTTCACGTCCGCGGTCTCGGGCCTTCGACCCGCAACCACGTATTCGGCAATCGTGCGCGCAAGCAACACCTTCGGCGGCAATGACTCATCCGCGGTCGTCTTCACCACCCTCGGCGATGCCCCCGCCATTGGCACGACAAACGTCTCCGATATCGGCGGCGACTCGGCAACCGTTCGTACGACAATCGATGCCAATCTTCTCGACACTTCCGTCACGCTGACATACGCGACCCACCCCAACCTCTTGGTCGGCGCGGAAACCGTGTCCCTCGGCACCGCGCAGGGCGACAGCGACACCGAACTCTCGACGACGCTCCCGTCGCTCGCCCCGCAAACCACTTATTGGGCGAGGGCAACCGCAACGAACGAAGTCGGAACGACAATGGGCGAGGTCGTTTCGTTCACGACGGTCGGCGATGCACCGTCAATCCTCGCTGTCACACCGGCCCCAAATCGCCGCAGCGCCTCCGTCAGCGTTGCGCTCGACACCGGTCAACTGCGCACAACCGTCTCCGTGTCCTACCGACCCACGGCCTCGCGTGCGGCGTGGATGTCACAGTCGGTCATGCTGACCGCAACGGCAACCGACGCCACATTTGCGCTCGATCGACTCGACCCGGCCACGACCTACGACGTGCAGATCAGCGCGAGAAACGCCGCAGGAGTCGCAAATCACCCCCAGCTGTCGTTCGTCACCGGTGGCGGCGCACCCGTCGTCACCGACGACGAGACACGTGACGTCGGCGAAACAACCGTCACGTTGCGCACCCGAGTCGACTCGAACGAGTTCGCGACGCGGGTCACCCTGCAGATCGATACCGACGAATCATTTTCGAACTACGACGAGTGGTTCGCCGGTTCGCTCATCGCCGGATCAAATACCGACATCTCCCTCGACATCAGTGAGTTGGTCGATACCACCAATTACTTCGCGCGCTTCGTCGCGATCAATGCCAAGGGAACAACCACGGGAAACACCGTCACCTTCACCACCGCGACACCGGTCGGCAAGTTGTTGAAGCGCCGCGTCGACCCCGTCGACCCTGAACCCATCGTCGTGCCCACCCCACTCGATACTGGCGAATCCACCGTCATCGTTCAACCACTTTCCAAACCCGGCAACGGGGTCAACAAGGCGTCAACCCGCGCCAACGACAGAAACGTCAAGCGACCCGTCAAGACAAAGCCCGCGAAACGGACGACCGTGAAGAAACGATCGGTCGCGCGCTAGACGCCGAAGGCGGCTACGAACTCGTCAAGCACCAAGCGATTGCCGAAGACTTCGGCCCCCGCAGCCAACGATTCGTCGATGCTGATGCGACGCCACAAGGCAAGCAACAACAGCTGCGACGGCCCCCGGAAGGCAACATCGCCCTTACCGTGCTCACGCGTGACCGCGATACCCGACGATGACGGCGCAAGCATCCATTCACCGTCGGTGTCGGTGCAGTGCAGGTGCACCGTGTGCGCCAGCGTGACTTTGTCACCGAACCAGGGAAGAAAGACCCCGAACTTCTCGTCGATGCCATCGGCGCAGATCACTTCGTCGACATCGGTCAGCGCACCCGCGGCGATGTCGGCATCGAAACGGTGCACCAGCACCTCGTGAGCCATGCGCCGCTTCACCCAGGCGGCTGGCTGCGTTCCGGTGAAAGTCCACACGGGAGCGTCGTCCGGGGTGTTCTCGAGCACGTGCTCGAGCTGTGTTGCCCCCGCAATGAACAGGTCAACCAGCGCGTCGTCGGACTCGGGACGCTGAAGCCGCGGCAGGTCCTTCGGGCTTGCCGCGTCGGTCGTCAACATGCCGAGGAACATCGACTGCACCTTGCACATGTGAAACGCCAATTCAGCCGCGTTCCAACCCGGGCATGCAGCAACTTCACTCGCCCAACCCGCGGCACGCGCCGCCATGATGAACCGGTCGTTCTCTTCGGACAGAACGTGGAGATGATTCCGTCCGCGCAGGTCGAGATACGACGACGTCACGGCGGTCTACTTCAGCAACGTCGAGAGTTCGCGCCACTCGGCCATCGGCAGCGCCTTGCCATCGTGCATCAAAACCTGAACGCACACATGGTCGGCGCCGGCGTCATGGTGCTGTTTGATGCGCGCCGCAATCTTGTCGAGGGTTCCCCAACACACGATTTCGTCGACCAGGCGATCGGACTGGTCCTTGATCTCGTCGGCCGTGAAGCCGAGTCGAATCAAGTTGTTCGCATAGTTCGGCAGACGCGTGTACACCGACATGTTCTTGCGTGCCGTCTCACGGGCCTTCTCGGCATCGGTTTCGAAAATCACCATCTGCTCGGGAGCAAGCAGCTTGTCTGGTCCGAGGATTGCGCGGGCTTCTGCCGTGTGCTCGGGCGTGGTGAAGTAGGGGTGGGCGCCCGACGTGCGCTCGCGCGACAACTCGAGCATCTTCGGACCGAGCGCCGCCAACACGCGGTACAGCGGACCCGACGGCGCGACACCGAAGTACGGAACACCGTCCATGTTGTCGAGGTATTCGACCATCGTCGAATACGGCTTTTCGTACGGAGACTTGTGCAACTTCGTCACCATGTGGCCGTGGCTGACACCCATCCCCAGGATGAAGCGTTCGGGATATGCCTCGGACAGCGCCTTCCAGCCCGCCTGCATTGCCATCGCGGTACGTGCCGCGATGCTCGCAATGCCGGTTGCCGCCTTCAACTTGGTCGTCGACGAAAGAATCATCGTGCCGTTCACGAATGCTTCACGACCGACGGTCTCGGGGTACCAGTACGTTCCGAAGCCGAGACCCTCGATCTCTTGCACGACGTCTCGCACCTTCGAGCCGGGCACTCCGTCGAGCGAACCGCTCCACAGGCCGATACGGCCGAGATCAGGTTTCGGGTAGTTCTGGGGGGACTTCTCGTCGCTCATGCGCCGAAACTAACTCATTCCTCAGGGTTGCTGGGCGGCAAGGTCGCCAACACGGGTAGTTGTGTCGTCGCAGAGACACCGTCCATGGGTGCAAAGGCCCGTACCGCGCGGACGCGGAACAAAATCCGCTTCAGAGCCGCACGACCGCCGCGTGGCGACATCGTCACGACCCACACATTCGAGTCGTCAACTTCGGTCGAACTTTGGTAGGTGAGATCACTGCCGTCGATTCCAGGGACAAGGATTCTTTGCGCGTACAGCGCTTCGATCTCGGCCTTCGACGGAAGATACCAGTCCGACTTGCCGTTGTTTGCATATTCCAATGCCACCCCAGCTGCGTACGCCGATGCCGGCAGGCCTGTGGCAGAGATTCGCTCATAAATCAGATTCGACGCGGCCATGCCCATGCCAATTGCCTGCGACGAGACACGCGCCGATGCCTTTTCCGACATCGAGTAGATGCTCTTGCCCCACATGCACGAGGAATTTCTTGTGGACATGCAATCGAACTGAATCCCCGTCCACGATGATCCTGCCGACTGATCGGTCGGAGCGACTTCCAGGTACCGACACGTGCTACCGCAGTCCGACCCAAGCGAGGCAAAACCATCATCCGCTGCGTAGAACACGATGCCGCCGCCCGGTCCCGTATCGCCAAGGACGCACATGCCACCCATCGCACACGTTCTCGCCACCGCGGTCGTTGCGGTCGTTGCGGTCGTGGCTGTCGTTGACGGCGTCGTCGTGATGCGGAATTTCCGGACGGGCCGGAAGAAGTGCATCTCGCCACCTGCAGGAATTGTCACGGTGCCATCGACGAACGACACAACTTTCGGCTGACCGGGCTGACCCGCTGCGGTCCAGTACGGCTCCGCACCGAATTCGGTACCGCAGTCGGTTGTGGGTGCACACGCGAAGTTGCTCAAGGCTGCACGGATGTAGCCGGCTACGGAGTCGTCGGGAAGTTGCCAGCCTTTTTCGCCACCGAATTCCAGGGTCGCCACCGCCGAAACGGCGTCGCCGTACGTGCCATATCCATTGACCGGTGCAACCTCCCACATGTCCGTCAGGGCATCGGTCGCGCCGGATACAACGATTCCACCCGTTGGGCTGATGTCGCCCACCGCGCACGATCCCCCCGTCTCACAAGGACCGTAATTCGCTGGCATTTCCGCGACGTTCCGATCACGACTGTCGGACGAACCGCACGAAGCCAATAGTCCGGCAAACAACGACGCCGCAACGAGCGTGCGAAGAATCGACCGCGTCTTCATGACGGCAGCGGCTCCTCGATCGTCACTTCTCCCAAGTCACCGTTTGCGATGACGCGAACGGGTCGCACAAAGTGTCCCGACTTCGTCGCAGCGAGTTCCGGACCTGCCGTTCCCGCAAAGTTGACGATGCCCTTCGGATTCCCGCCTTCGCTGGTCCAGTAGGTCGAATTGTTGAAGCCGTTCGTACAGCGCACGTTCACCGAGCAAACGAACCGGGCACGCTCGCGACGCATGGAGAGAATCTGCGACTGGGTCGGCAACTGCCAGTCGTCGAAGCCGCCAAAGTTGAGATTCTGGGCAAAGACCTTCGCAGTGACCGAGTCACCGAACCACGTCACCGGTGCAACTTCGATGAGCGTGGGCGACTCGCTCAGGATGTAGTCGGCGACGATGACGATGCCGCCCGCGGGACCAACATCTCCCGGTACACACTCCCCACCATCCGCACAGGTCGCCGGAACCAACTCCGGCTCGGTTGTGGTTGTGGTTGTGGTTGTGGTTGTGGTTGTCGTCGTAGTTGTCGTTGACGTCGTGGCTGTCGTTGCCGTTGTCGACGTCGATGAAACCACTGGTGCGTCAGTCGAAGTTGGCGCCGTGGTGGTGGCCGATGCACTCGGGGGTGTCGTTGACGGCGCGACGGTGCCGGTCGTTGCGACGGAGGTTGCGGGTGCCGCAATTGTCGTCTGCGCGTTGCCATTGACCGTCGTCGTTGGGGCCGACAATGCGCCGACCATGCCCGGCAGCCTGACGATCGCATCGGGAATCGGCACCCCTGCAGACTCCAGAGCGCCAGGCTCGGAGGATTCATCTGCCGCGATGATCGCCTTCACCGCCACGGGCATCGGTACGGTCAGTGCCCACTTGCGGTTCGTTCGCTTTTTCGCCTCGGCACACACCGAGAAAATGCCGTTCTGGAAACGAGTGGCACCCGGCTTGTCGCAACGCCAGTTTTTGATTGCGGCCACGCCGTACTGAATGCCCTCGTTCTTTTTCGACCCGCGAACTTTTCCGCAAATGTATGTGACACCGCCAAACTTTTTGGTTGCGCCGGGTTTCTTGCATGACGCACCAATCAGCGATGTGCCCGCGTTGCGTGCGCGATCGTCTGTTGACGATCCGCGAACAATCACAACGCCGAGCACGGCCGCAACCAGGACGACGGCAACGAGTGCCGCCCCTCGCCGGTTCACGACCGCTCCCGTTTCCGCGCTGCAGATTCCATGTTGAACCTCGATTCACCCTAAGCGACGGAAGGCGAAACTTTCGATCAGGCCTATTCGCCCGTGAGCCACATGTCGATCAGTCGTCGGGCAATCGAGATTCCGGGCGGGATCATGGGGATCTCGTCGCGACGGAACCACGCCGCGTCGGCAATCTCGACCGGATCGCACACAATGTCTCCGTGAAGCCACTCTGCACGGAAGCCCAACATCAACGAGTGGGGAAACGGCCACGGCTGACTGCGGATGTACTGGACGTTGCCCACCGTGACACCAACTTCCTCGAGCGTCTCGCGCACCACGGCCTCTTCCAGGGTCTCGCCCGGCTCGACGAATCCGGCAAGACACGAATACATGGGCTGCTTCCACTGCACACCGCGGGCAAGCAATGCCTCCTGAGCGTCACCCTCGCCTCGCGTGACCAGCGTGATGATCGCGGGCGCCAAGCGCGGAAACGCCGTCAGTCCACACGAAGGACAGCGCATCGATCGTTCATGTTCGAGCCGTTGGGTTTTTTCGCCACAGCGCCCGCAGAAGCGGTGGGTTCGCGCCCACTCCACCAACTGCACGGCCCGACCGGCGGCGAGCCAGTCGTTTTCATGGTTGCGCCCGTGAAACGAGAACAGGTCGACCGCCGCACCATCGGCGGGATCGAGGCCATGCGGCACATCGACGGCCCACACCGCGACATCGCCCATCATGCCGATGAAGTGGACATGCCAGTCGCTCGCGGCCGGTTCGTCGGCCTCCCACACGCTGCTGCCGACAATGTGAAAGTAGCGGTGCCGGCGCGCGTGAGCGGCCGGTGTGATCGACGGGACAAGACGCGGAACATCGGCGGGACGGCTCATGATGCACTCACGGTACCTGCGTAGGATGGCGCCATGAGCAGCAGAGAAGACGTCGTCATCGTC